>JAZSKY010000076.1:0-10290 GCA_045535095.1 Eubacteriales bacterium
CCGAAATGCTTGAGCATTTCAACGGTGTAGTAAACTGCGCCGTAGCCGGTTGCCTCGGGACGGATGAGCGATCCGCCGTAGGAGAGTCCCTTACCGGTGAGAACGCCGGTGAACTCCTCGCGCAGACGCTTATACTGACCGAAGAGGTAGCCGATCTCTCTTGCGCCAACACCGATGTCACCTGCGGGAACGTCGGTATCTGCGCCTATGTACTTCTGAAGCTCGGTCATGAAGCTCTGGCAGAAACGCATAACCTCTGCGTTGGACTTGCCCTGAGGATCGAAGTCCGAACCGCCCTTACCGCCGCCCATAGGGAGCGAGGTGAGCGAGTTCTTGAAGGTCTGCTCGAAACCGAGGAACTTGATGATCGACTCGTTTACAGAGGGGTGGAAACGGAGACCGCCCTTGTAAGGACCGATCGCGCTGTTGAACTGGATTCTGAATCCGCGGTTTACCTGAACCTTGCCGTTATCGTCAACCCACGGAACACGGAACTTGATGATTCTCTCGGGCTCAACCATACGCTCGATAACGCCGCTCTCGATATACTCGGGGCTCTGCTCAAGCACGGGCTCGATAGACTCAAGAACCTCTTTTACGGTCTGATGGAACTCAGGCTCGTTGGGGTTTCTCTTCTCAACTCTTTCCATAAGCTCGTTGAGATACTGATTTTTAAACATTCTGTACACCTTCCTTAAAAGACGCTTTCTCGCGCCTATAAAATATGTAATGATTATAGCACCGTTTTACTCAAAAATCAATAGGAAAGCGTAATTTTTTTCGTCTTTTACTCGATTTTTACATTTTTCACAAAAGAGGAGTTCAATCTTGCGCTTTAGTGTGGTGAATTGAATAATCGGAGAGCGGCGAGATGGTATTTGTCGGGGAGTAGCCCTCTCACCCGACTGCGGGAGGTGTGGATCAAATTTGTTTGTATGTTCTTAAACTTTACCCCTATCCGCAAGCAAAGGCGCCCTTTTTGCGCCGCAACGATCAGACACGCCGCATTGCGGCGGGCAAACCGCGACGCCGTTGGGAGCGCGTTTGCCGAAGGGGGAGGGTGTTTTCTGAAGGGAGGGGATCTCCCCTCCCTAACAGCCGATCTTTGCGAGACTTTCTGTCGGCGCAGAAAGTCGGAAAAACAAGAGACAATAGCGTTTTCGTGTTTTCGCACAAACTAAACCCTTGATCTCCTCATCCGTCAGCCTACGGCTGCCACCTTCTCCGCTGGAGAAGGCTTTTTATTACGGGAGGACCAAAAAGCGCACCTTTGGTGCGCCTACGGTGTGCTTCGCAAACACTCACCCCTCCCCTACTAGGTATTTTTTGTTTGTCGGGGAACTACTCATCCACCGCTATCGCGGTCCCCCTTCCCTCGCAAGGGAAGGCTTTCGGAGAGGTAAAGCATCAAAAACAAAAACCGACACAGACTCTGTGTCGGTTTTATTTTAGAAGTCAAGAAGCGATATCTGGTTCGTTTCTGCAAGTCCGTCAAGTGCGCCGCTTTCTGTAAGAAGCTGCATTATCGCCTTGGAAACGCCCGTCTTTTCCTGAAGCTCCATACGGGAGAGGAGCGCTCCCTCGTCACGCGCGGCAACGATCTTCTTCGCCGCTTCGTCGCCAAGTCCGGGGATCGCGTTGAAGGGTACTCTTATCTTGCCGTTTTCAGGAAGAAATTCAAACGCACCCGACTTATAAAGATCAACGGGAAGGAATTTGACCGAGCGCGCCATTGCCTCGTCAACGAGAAGAAGGGTTGAATATTCTTCCGCTTCCTTTGCGGAGGCAAGCTTATTTCGCTGTTTTTCCTCAATCTCCGCCATTCTTGCGCGGACCGCGCCTCTTCCGCCGCCAACAACGGTCGCGTCAATTCCCTTGGGAGCAACCGTAAAGTACGCCGCGTAGAACTCGAGCGGACGGTATATCTTGAACCACGCAAGGCGTATTGCCGACATAAGATATGCGGCGGCGTGCGCCTTCGGGAACATGTATTTGATCTTTTTACAAGACGTGATATACCATTCGGGGACGTTATGCGCCCTCATCTCCTCCTCCCACTCGGGAGTGAGTCCCTTTCCCTTACGGACCTTTTCCATTATATTGAATGCAAGTCCGTTATCGAGTCCGTATCTTATAAGGGTGAGCATTATACTGTCTCTCGTTCCAACAACCTCGGATATGGTACAGGTCTTATTCTTTATAAGATCCTGCGCGTTACCCGTCCAGACGTCTGTTCCGTGAGAAAGTCCCTGAATCTGAAGAAGGTCGGCAAAGTTCTTCGGCTGTGCCTCCTCAAGCATCTTCTGAACGAATCTCGTTCCACTTTCGGGGAGGGCGTACGTGCCGACGTTACAGTCAATATCGCCTTCCTTGAGTCCGAGAGGCTCTATCGAGGTGAAAAGGCGATATACGGTGGGATCGTTCATCGGAACGTCCATTACGCTGAGTCCCGTATATCTTTCAAGCCACTTATATTTGGTCGGCACATCGTGCCCGAGCTCGTCGAGCTTGAGTATCGTATCGTGAAGATAGGTGAACGCGAAGTGGGTGGTGACGGTATCCGACTCGGCATCGTCGGCAGGGTGCTGGACCGGAGTAAAGTCGTAAACGCTATACTCTCTCGGAACAACTATTATGCCACCGGGGTGCTGACCGGTCGTCTTTTTAGTACCCACGCAACCGAAAACGAGGCGGTTTATCTCTGCCTTGTTGACGGCTATCTGTCTGTCCTCAAGGTACTTTTTAACGTATCCGTACGCCGTTTTCGATGCGAGCGAGGAGATAGTTCCTGCGCGGAAAACGTTCTCCTTACCGAACAGAGTCTCGGTGTACTTATGCACCTTTCCCTGCACCTCTCCCGAGAAGTTAAGGTCAATATCGGGAGACTTATCTCCGTAGAAGCCAAGGAAGGTCTCGAAGGGGATATCATGTCCGTCGTTGAGCATTTTCGTGCCGCACACGGGACATACCTTGTCGGGCATATCAAATCCACTTCCGTAGCTTCCGTCGGTTATAAACTCGTTATAACGGCAGGAGGGACATCTGTAATGCGGGGGCAGAGGGTTAACCTCGGAAATTCCCGCCATTGTCGCAACGAATGACGATCCGACAGATCCTCGCGATCCGACGAGATAGCCGTTATCCTCGCTATATTTAACGAGCTTCTGCGCTATCATATAAAGTACGGCAAAGCCGTGCTTGATTATCGATTCAAGCTCCTTTGCAAGGCGCTTTTCAACGATCTCGGGGAGATCGTCTCCGTACATCGCGTGCGCTCTTGCCCAACACATATCCTGAAGCTCCTGATCTGCTCCCTCGATGTTCGGGGTGTAGGTTCCCTCGGGAATCGGACGTATCTTTTCTATCTGCTCGGCAACCTTACGGGTGTTTGTAACCACCACCTCGTACGCCTTTTCATCTCCGAGATAGGAGAACTCCTCAAGCATCTCCTCGGTGGTACGCAGATAAAGTCCGCTTTCTCTGTCGGCATCCGAGAATTTCATTCCTGCCTGAAGGATCTGTCTGTAAATATCGTCCTCTTTATTTGTGAAATGCGAGTCGCAGGTAGCAACTACCGGCTTGCCGAGTCGCTCGCCAAGGGCAACTATCTTGCGGTTAAACTCGCGAAGCTCCTCGTCCGACGAAACTGTGCCGTTTGCTATCATAAAGCGGTTATTGATGAGAGGCTGGATCTCGAAATAGTCGTAATAGTCGGCAATTTCGTCTATATCTGCCTGCGATTTGTTCTGCATTATAGCCTGGAAAAGCTCGCCTGCCTCACACGCAGAGCCGATGATGAGTCCCTCTCTATGCTCGCTGAGCATACTTTTCGGTATTCTCGGGTATCTGTAATAGCTTTCGAGATAGCTCGACGAAATGAGCTTATAAAGGTTTTTAAGTCCTGTCAGATTCTTGACGAGAATTATCATGTGGTAGGGGCGAAGGCGCAGAGGATTTGCCTTGTCGTTCATCGCTCTGTTCATTTCCTCAACCGAATATATACCCTCCTCGCGAAGCTTATCGACCATCTTGAAGAAGATGAGAGATAGCATATAGGCATCGTCGCACGCGCGGTGATGGTTGAACTCGCCAAGCTCAAAATATTTCGCAAGGACGTCCAGCTTATGCTTTGTGAGAGTGGGGTTTACGTAGCGCGAAAGGGCTACCGTATCAAGAAATGCGTTCTCAAAGGAGACTCCGTAGCGCTCGCACGCCGTTCTTATAAAGCTCGTATCGAAGCCTGCGTTATGGGCGATGAGCATTCTATCCCCTGCAAACTCGAGAAAGGCTCTTACCGCCTCCTCCTGCGAGGGTGCGCCCTTTACCATTTCGTCGGTAATTCCCGTAAGATTCGTTATCTGCTCGGGGATATGTACGCCGGGGTCTGCAAAGGTCGAGAAGGTGTCTATGACCCGTCCGTTTTTGACCTTTACTGCGCCGATTTCGGTGATAAAGCAGCTACTCGGCAAAAGACCTGTGGTCTCTATATCGAAAACGATAAATTCGTCCTCGTCGAATCGCGCGCTCGAATCTCCGTAAACCGCTCTTGCGGTGTCGTCAACGAAATAGGCTTCCATTCCGTAGATTACCTTGATATTCTTCTTCGCCGCGCTCTCCATAACTATCGGGAAAGCCTGAACGTTTCCGTGGTCGGTGACTGCAACTGCGTCCCAGCCCCAGCGGTCTGCCGTTTCAACAAGCACCTCGGGGAAGGTGAGCGCGTCCATTGCCGACATATTCGTATGCGCGTGGAGCTCTACTCTCTTTTCGGGAGCAGAGTCCATTCTGTCAAGAGTCTTTATGACTGCGATGCTCTTTGCGTCTATTACGCACTCGTTATCGTTTCTGTCCTTGAGACAGTTTCCGCAAACGTCAAGTGCAATACTGTAAAGAACGACGACGCACTGTATTCCTCTGAAGATCTTTCGTCCGTTGCCCTCGATCTTTTTGACAAATCCTGCGCCCTCTTCCTCGCTGTCGAAAACGGTTTTCACGTTTATCGAGGCCTCGCCGTCGGTGATTGCGGTGGTGACTATCATCTTGCCCGTTTTGGTGGTGAAGGACTCTATCGAAAGCACTTTTCCGAGAGTGCGTATGTTTTTCGTCGGCTTTTCAAGCGAGCCGATAGACGATATCTCGCCCGAGACTCCCTCGCCGAGTATCATTTCACTCTCGCTTATATCAAAGCGCATATTTCCTATTTTATAGATATTATCGCTCTCAGCGACAACCTCGCTCGGCGTGTAGTCGGCGTTCTTTTTATAAACGCTGTTATAAATATTCGAGGGGATAACTACCTCGCTTGCAGCGGCCTGCTCTGCGTCTCTCTTCGGAATTATAGGGTGAGAAGCAACGTAATCTGCGTGCATCTTATCCATCGCGCTCTTCTGCTCTGCCTCGAAGTCCTCGTAAAGAATATCGGGAGTTTTCTTGCCGACTATCTCAACGGGGATACCGAGTCCGTACTCGCTTTTTATGATATTGGAAAGTATTTCGGGAGTTTCTGCCTTGCAGAGAAGTCCGATTCCGCCCTTTGCAAAGCCGAGGGTGATGATTATCTTGCCGTCCGACTCGGAAAGCTCGTATCTCTCGAAGAATCCGCGCGCGACGACTCCTATTCTTCCCGCCTCCTCGATTATCGAGTGCATACGCGAAAGAGAGAATTTATCGGACGAATATCTCGGAAGAATTCTTGCCGCAGAAAGCTCGTACACGCGGCAAAGCTCGTCCTCTATGCGATAGAGCGCAGAGCGCTCGACAGGCTCTCCCTCTATCTCGACGGATATTTCTATCATCTTTCTTTCGCGGTCTGCGCGAAGCGAAAAATTCGTTATACGATCTATTATTTCAGCGTCCCTTTGCGAAGGGATATAAGATGCAAATTTTTCTCTGAAAGTCATTTATTTTACCTTTCCACGACTCACAGAGCGTCCTTTTAAAGCTCCGAGCCGTTGATTTCCTTTATAAGCTCATCTACCGCATTTTCTGTCGGTATCTTTCGTATTTTTTCGCCTTTTTTAAAGAGGAGGAATTCGCCGTCGCCTCCTGCGATTCCGAAGTCCGCTTCCCTTGCCTCGCCCGGTCCGTTTACCGCGCAGCCCATAACTGCGATCTTTATAGGACGGCTCGTCTTTATCTCCGAGACTCTCGCCTCAAGAGAAGACAGCGTATCCATCATATTGACCTTTGTTCTTCCGCAGGTCGGACAGGATACGATATTTATTTTGTTTTTTGTGTCGAGTCCGAGAGAGGAAAGTATCTCTCTTGCGCGTGCGACCTCGGTGGTAGGATCGGCGGTGAGCGAAACGCGGAGGGTGTCTCCTATTCCGTCAGCAAGGAGAGAGCCGATTCCGATAGCGCCCTTGATGCTTCCGCTTCTGTCTCCGCCCGCCTCGGTGACACCTATATGTAAAGGATAGTCGCACGCCGCGGCGAGTATCCTGTTTGCGCCTATCATCGTGCGAACGTCAGACGATTTTACCGCAAGAATGGTGTTTTCAAAGTCAAACTGCTCAAGGAGTCTGTAATTTTCGATAGCGCTTTCGGCAAGAGCCTCGGCGGTGACTCCGCCGTACTTTGCGAGAATTTTCTTATCTATCGAGCCGCCGTTGACTCCTATTCTTATCGGGATATTCTTCTCGCGGCACTTATCAGCAACCGCCTTTATTCTATCGTTTGCGCCGATATTTCCGGGGTTTATTCTTATTTTATCTATTCCCGCCTCGGCAGATTCGAGGGCGAGTCTGTAATCAAAATGAATGTCGGCAACGAGCGCACAGGGTACTCCCGCCTCTTTGAGACGGTACACCGTTTTCACGCACGAGGAGTCGGGAATTGCAATTCTGACTATCTCGCATCCTGCGTCACACAAGGCTCTAACCTGACTGTAAGTCGCCTCAAAATCGCTTCCGTCGGTATTAGTCATAGACTGAACGCTTATCGGTGCGTCTCCGCCTATGAAAAGTCCACCGACCTTTATTTTCTTCGTTTTTCTTCTGTACTGATTGTAAGTGTAATTTTCCAAAACGCTTACCTTCCGTTATTTTACAAGATTTATAATGTCCTTACAGGTTATAACGAGCATAAGTCCCATAAGAACAAGGATTCCAACGTAGTGTATCTTCGCTTCAAGATCGCTTGGAAATCTCTTTTTTCTTATCGCTTCAATTATCAGAAACACGATACGTCCGCCGTCGAGTGCGGGTATGGGGAGAAGATTGAGTATTCCGAGGTTTACAGAGATGAGTCCTGCAAGATAGACAACGTAAACAAGTCCTTCCTTTGCCGCCTCGCCGATTATCTCGGTCGTGCCGACAGGACCCGACATTTCGGAAAGTCCGTATCTTCCGCTGACAAGGTCATAAAGCGACTCCCACACCTGCCGTACTGCAAGGCGCGAATACCCGAAGGAGTGGACTACTACGTTCTTAAAATTCTTCTCGACAACGTACACCTTGAAGTCGGGCTTGCCGAAGGTGGTGTTTCCCTCCTGCATAGAGGAAAACCGAACGTCCTCGAGCAGGATCTTTTCTCCGTTTCGCAAAACCTCTATATCAAGCGGCTCTGTGCCGTCGTGCATTATCTCGTAAACAAGCTCCTGCGAGGTGAACACGCGCGTGCCGTTCACCTTCGTTATTTCGTCGCCGATCTCAAGTCCGTAATAGTGTGAAATGCAGTTATCGTCGAACTGTCCGACAGTCGTGCCGACAAGACGCGGAGAGGCGATCACGAAGGCGCACATAAGGATAATTCCCACGGCGACGTTGATAACTCCGCCCGCCGCGGTGATGACTATTCTCTGCCACACCTTTTTCTTGCTGAATGCTCTCGCGCTCTCGCTCTCGGTATCCTCGCCGTTCATAGCGACGTATCCGCCGATGGGAAGCGCGCGGAGTGAGTAAAGTATTCCCGTTTTTTTTGACGTCCGCGATATTATTTTCGGACCCATTCCTATTGAAAATTCCTCTATTTCAACATCGAAGCGACGGGCGAAAAGGTAATGCCCGAGCTCGTGTATGAGTATGAGAAATCCGAAAATCAAAACAGCAAATACTATATTCAAGTCTTATCTCCGTTCTTTATGCCTTTGCAAGCGTGTGCAGATATTCCTCTGCAAGGAGTATCGACTCCTTGATATCGCTAACGCTCACCTCTCTGCCGTATGCCGCAGAGCTTTTCGTCTTACTATATTTATGCACAGTTTCGTGTGCAAAATCCATAATATCGGTAAATTTTATCTTGTTTTCGATAAAAAGCGCGACCGCGGTATCGTTTGCCGCGTTGAGTATCGCAGGGAGCGTTCCGCCCATATCGAAGGCGTATCTCGCGAGAGGAAGAGTCTTGAAGGTCTCCTCGTCGGGCGCGAAAAATGTCATTTTCGCGATTTCCGCAAAGTTCGGCATCTTCGAGACGTCCGCCTTATGCTCTCCGTTAAAGAGCGCGTACGAAATGCAGGTGCGCATATCGGGAACTCCCATCTGCGCCATAACAGAGCCGTCTCTGTACGCGACCATCGAGTGAACTACGCTCTCTCTGTGAACGACGACGTCAATATCTGACGCCTTCATATTAAAGAGATGCGCCGCCTCGATCACCTCAAAGCCCTTATTCATAAGGGTTGCGCTATCTATGGTTATCTTTTTGCCCATACTCCATGTGGGGTGAGCGAGCGCGTCCGCAAGAGTGACGCCCTCAAGAGAGTCTCTTTTTCTCCCGAAGAAGGGACCGCCCGATGCTGTGAGTATCAGATTTTTAACCTCGTCAGGCTTTCCTGCGCGAAGGCACTGATGCACCGCACAATGCTCACTGTCGATAGGGAGAATGGAAACGCCCTTCTCCTTTGCCGCGCGCATAACGATCTCTCCGCCCGTAACAAGCGTTTCTTTATTTGCAAGAGCAATATTCTTGCCCTTTTCTATTGCCGAGAGCGTGGGAAGGAGTCCCGCGTTTCCGACAACCGAGTTGACGACCGTATCGCACTCGAGATATTCTATCATCTCGCACATACAGTCCTTGCCCGAAAAGATCTTGACGCCGGTATCAGCAACCGCTACGGCAAGCTCCTTTGCCGCCTTTTCGCTATTTACCGAGACGTATTTCGGGGAAAATTCTCTTATCTGATCTTCAAGCACGCGCACGTCCGAGTTCACCGCAAGTGCCTCAACTGTAAGAGAGTATCTTCTTGCAATATCGAGCGACTGCGTGCCTATTGATCCGCTTGAGCCGAGTATGGCTATGGTTTTATTCTCGTTTTTCATAATTTTCAGTTAAAAAGGGGCGTGATGCTCGCCAAAACGTAGGTGAGCGGCGCCGTTATCAGAATACTGTCAAAGCGGTCAAGAACTCCGCCGTGACCGGGGAAAATGTGGCTGTAATCCTTGATCTTATATCTTCTCTTGATCATAGACGCGATAAGGTCGCCGACAACCGAGGCCGCCGAAAGTATTACCGCGCAGAAGAAGATCCAGAAATAGCTCGGGGTAACAGGCGAGAATATTCCGACAAAGCTTGCGTATATCATAAGCACGGCTACACAGGAAACGATTCCGCCGATAAAGCCCTCAACCGTCTTTTTGGGACTGATCTCGGGGATAAGCTTGCGCTTTCCGAATTTGAGTCCGACAAAGTATGCGCCCGTATCGGACACCCATGCAGATGCGTACGCTATCGGGAACAGGAACACTCCGTTATCAAGGTCTCTCACCGCAACGAGCATCGAAAATCCGAAGGTGATGTATATTATCATCAGCGCCGAAAATGCGTTTTCAGGGAGATTTTCTCTTTCCTCTTCGCTACCGAACACCGAAAGGGCGAGGAGCGTGAAGAAATAGATAAAGGTGAGGCATACGAGCATCCTGTCGAAGCTTTCAACTCTCGTCAGAGACACCGTAAGCACTCCGTAGATAAGCGACGGAATAAGTATTTTAAGATTTTTTGCCGTTTTCATACAGCTGAGCATCTCGTACGCTCCGACGAGCGCGAGAGCTGCCGCAAAAACTACGTAAACGAAGGTGTGTGAAAGCAGCACGACCGGTATGAATATACAGAGAAGCACCGCTGCCGTTATAATTCTCGTTTTCATTTTTTATCTCCTTTTTAAGGGACTCTGTCCCTTAAATCCTGCCAAAGGCTCTGCCTTTGGAATCTGCCAAGAAACTTTTTGTAAAAAGTTTCTTGGATCTTCAAAAACTTTAATTAAATCAATATATTTCTGTTTTAAGTAAAGTTTTTGGAAAGTCTGAAAACCTTTTTTCAAAAAGGTTTTCAGGTTATGTTTTTTGAAAGTCTGAA
>JAZSKY010000051.1:0-10349 GCA_045535095.1 Eubacteriales bacterium
AAGATGTACGCATCTCTCGGCGAGGCCGGAATCACGAACGTTAAGTTCAAGCTCACAGGCTTTACCGAAGGCGGATGGAAATCAAGCCTTGCACCCTCTACCGTCAAGTTCGAAAAGGTTCTCGGCGGCAAGGACGGATACAACACCCTTATCGAGAACGCCGATAAGACAGGCGGACTTCTCGAGATATTCCCCGATTTCGATTTTGCAAACGTAAGCAGCACCAAGTTCTTTGACAAGTTCAGCCAGAACAAGGATTCCGCAAGAACGGTTGACGACCGTTATGCAGGTAAGAGAGAGTACTCCTCGATATACCAGACCTTCTCCTACACGGGATCGATCTGCGTATCTCCCGCTGCATACGAAAAGCTTTACGATCACTTTGAAAAGGCGATGAAGAAGTTTAACAAGGGCGGTATTTCGGTATCGACTCTCGGAAGCGACGTCAACACCGACTTTAATGAGGATAATCCTCTTAACAGAGAGGACGGAAAGCTCTACACGACCGAGCTTCTTTCCAAGCTCAAGAACACTTACAAGAGCGGCGTTATGGTAAATCAGGGTAACGCATACAGCTGGTCCTACGCATCGCACATTCTCAACGTAGCGCTTGACGGTAGCAACTATATCCGTACCAGCGAAAGCATTCCCTTTATCGGAATGGTTCTCCACGGATATATCAATATCGCAGGCTCGCCCACCAATATGCAGGGTAACGTTGAGCGTGAAATGCTCAAGATAATCGAAAACGGCGCATCGCCCTACTACGTTCTCGTAGCTCAGAATTCGTCCGAGCTTAAAGAATATTTCGTATATTCCGACTACTACTCGATCGACTTCGAGAACTGGAAGAAGGACGTTATTGAGACCTATAACAAGATCAACAACGCACTTTACGATCTCCAGACCTCTCAGGTAGTTGATCACCAGTTCGTGATCGGAGAAAGAGTTCTCGATGAAAACGAGATCAAGGAGAGAAACGAAAACTATGCATCGCAGCTTGCTACCTATAAGGCAGGACGCGAAAAGGCACTTGAGGTATATCTCAAGGAGCTTGCAATAGCAGAAGAGAAGAAGGCGGCAGCAATCGCCGCAGGTGAGGAATATACCGAGGAGATCGCTCCCTTCGAGTATAAGGAATTCACCTATAAGGAGTCTGTCAACACCAAGGTGGATGATAATTCTATCGTCTATATGGAGTATGACAACGGAGTATTCTTCATTCTGAACTACAACCTGTTTGACGTACACGTTGAGATCAACGGCGAGACCTACGAGGTAGGCGCAATGTCGTTTCTCAAAGAGTACCCCAAAATGTGAGAAAGGAGAGATGAAAAATGGATAAAACTGCAAAGATAACCAAAACCTCTCCTGTAAAGAAGCCCAAGAAGGCGGTCTCTCTTGATAAGAAGAAGGCGCGCGCAGGATGGTTCTTCATTCTCCCTTTCCTTATCGGTCTTATCGTTATCTATCTTCCGATAATCGTAAACTCGGTAAACATCAGCTTTAGCGAGTATAAGGGCGGCAAGCTTTTACCCGTAGGCTGGGAAAACTATCAGGAAGCTCTTATGGAGGACCCTGATTTCGTCCAGATCCTTCTCGACGGACTTCTCAGCATGCTCCTGAATATCCCCGCGATCGTATTCCTCTCGCTCTTCCTTGCTATTCTTCTTAACCAGAAGATGGTAGGACGCGCAGCATTCAGAGCAATACTCTTCGTGCCGGTTATTCTTTCCACCGGACTTATCGATAGCCTTGACGCCGCAAACTCCACGATGCTTAACTATATGGGAAGCAGCGAGGGTGTTGACACGGGTGCAGTAGGCGAATCTGCCGCAAACGAAATAATCTCCGCGGCAGATATATCGGTTCTGTTCTCCAATATGAAGGTTGGAACCGGACTCGTTACCTACATCACAAAGCTCGTTAACAATATTTATAATATCGTTAACGATGCGGGCGTTCAGATACTCATCTTCCTTGCCGGACTCCAGTCCATCTCGCCTGCGATCTACGAATCGTGCGACATCGACGGAGCTACCGCATGGGAAACCTTCTGGAAGGTTACCTTCCCGATGATAAGCCCGATGATCCTTGTAAACACGGTCTATACCGTAATAGACTCGTTCACCAAAGCAGACAACTCGGTAATGGCGTTCATATCCAACTATGAATCGCAGTCCAAGACGGTTGCAACTGCAATGGCGTGGGTATATTTCCTTATAGTTGCCGTACTCGTTATTGTCGTTGCCGCTCTGATAAAGACCTTCGTCTTCTATCAGAGAAGAGACTGAGTGGAGGTGAGAAGATATGAATTCTGTTAACAACGCTCCAAAGGTTCTTAAGGAAACCAAGAACAAGATACACGTAGATTTCGACAGAACGTCCAAGTGGACCAAGTTCAAGATCAAGTATCTCTCGATGCGATTCCTTACTCAGGCAATCTTCAAGCTTTTCCGCGTCATAATCCTTCTCGGAATGTGCTACATAATACTCAATCCCTTCTTCTCGAAGATCGCGACCTCGTTTATGAGCCCCGAGGACTTTATGGACGTTACGGTTAAGTACATTCCCAAGCACGCAACCATTGATACCTATAAGCAGATAATTGCTGAAAACGAGTATTGGAGATGCGTTTTCAATACCGGAACGCTCTCGCTTGCGTGTGCGCTTATACAGACCTTCGTTTGTAGCCTTGTAGGTTACGGCTTTGCAAAGTATAAGTTCAGAGGAAGCGGATTACTCTTCGCTATGGTAATGGTAACCCTTATGGTGCCTCCTCAGACGATCGAGTTCTCGCTCTTCCTTATGTTCAAGGACTTCAACCCCTACGGGCTTCTTGAAATGCTCGGCGTGGCTGAAACGTCGAGACGACTCCTTGACACAATTTGGCCCTTCATTATCCTTTCGTTCACCGGTCTCGGCCTTAAGAACGGTCTTTACATCTTCATGATGAGACAGTTCTACCGCGGAGTTCCCGATGAGCTTGAGGAATCGGCATACATCGACGGATCTGGTCCTATGAAGACCTTCTTCAAGATCATTCTTCCTATCTCGATCCCGATGATGATCACCATCTTCCTCTTCTCCTTCTCGTGGCAGTGGACTGATAACTTCTACACTCAGCTCTTCTACACGAGTAACACGAGCAGTAAGGTTCTTGCGTACTTCGCAGAGGTGCCCAAGACTATGCTCAAGGCGATCGAGGAATCTGGTGTTGACCGCGTGCTTTACGAACAGTCGGTAGTTCATACCTGCGGACTTCTTATCATTGCTCCGCTTATCGTTATCTACCTCTTCTGTCAGAGATACCTCATTCAGGGTATCGAGCGCTCGGGTATTACCGGTTAAGCCAAAACAAAAACGGAATATGCCTTTTGGCATATTCCGTTTTTTTTGTTAGTGCTTGACAGAGAAGAGATTTTTATGTATAATTACTAAGGATATAGAAAAATCAGAAAGGAGTGCGGCAAAATGAAGCACGAGATCATTCTTCCCGACAAAATAATATCGCTGATAGACCGTCTTTACAGAGGCTCCTACCGCGGATATGCGGTAGGTGGATGCGTGCGCGATATGCTTATGGGCAAAGAGCCGCACGACTTTGACATAACGACAGACGCCTTTCCGTCCGAGACGGTAGAGTGCTTTGCCGACTGCGAGGTCATTCTGACAGGACTAAGGCACGGCACCGTTACCGTCGTTTACGAGGGCGAAAATATCGAGATAACCACCTTCCGCGCGGACGGAGAGTATCTTGATAACAGACATCCGAGCGAGGTCACCTTCGTCAGAAATATCGCGGAGGATCTGTCTCGTAGAGATTTCACGGTAAACGCTATGGCGTATAATCCCGAGGTCGGACTCGTTGATATGTTCGACGGAATTTCGGATATTGAAAGAAAGATAATCAGATGCGTCGGCGTACCCGACGAGCGCTTCAACGAGGACGGACTCCGTATTCTCCGCGCTCTGCGTTTTGCATCGGTTCTCGGATTTGAGATCGAGGAAAAAACGGCAGAGTCGCTTGTCAGAAACAGAAAACTCCTTCATAATATTTCGGTAGAGAGAATCTACGCGGAGTTCACAAAGCTTCTTCTCGGTAAGGGTGCGGTCAAGATGATGCGCGAGTTTTATCCGGTAGTTTCCGAGCTTTTCGGAGAAATTCCGATGGAAAATATTAAGAAAATAGAGAATTGTCCCGAAAACCACGCTATCCGATACGCCGCTCTTTTCTCGCATCTGGAAGCGAAAGACGCTTTTTACAGAATGAGATCCTTAAAGACCGATAACGAGACCTGCAGAGTGGTAAAAATGCTTGTGGATAGTCTTTCAAGACCTCTGCCGAGTGTATCGTCGGATAGATTTGAAAGGGACGTTCTGCACCTCATTTCGAAAAACGGCTACTCTGATCTTGAAATGATCGTTTCTCTCCATAGAGCGCTTGAAATCACGCCGAGCGACACTCTGGACGCTATTTCAAACGTAGCATCAAGAGCGAAAGAGACGAAGGCCTGCGTCTTTATAAAGGACCTTGCCATTGGCGGATCTGACCTTATAGAAATAGGAGTCCCGAAGTCGCCTAAAATGGGCGAGATACTAAAAAAACTCCTCTGCCTCGTTATCGAGGGCGAGGTTGAAAACGAAAGAAATGCCCTTCTTGAAAAGGCAAAGAAAATGTAAAAAACGGCGGCACCAAGGCACTGCCCTACAAGGGGTATGGGCTTTGCCCGAAGCCTTTGTAATACAAAGGCGAAACTTGCGATAAATAAGGAGATTATTCTATGTTCCCTATCAAATTGGATGGAGCAATTGTTCTATACTATACCTCGCAAGATGATTATGGTTATAGCATTTTCCCGAACGGAGAAATTGCTGATCATTACCGTTACCTTGCGATTTGCAAATACACCAAAGATGATAAATATTATTTATTCTGTTGCGATGAGAATTATGAAGTGGTAAGCGATATGCTATATAATAGTGTTGAAGAATGTATGGCGATGGCTTCGCAGTACAAAGAGAACATCGTTTGGAACAAAGTGTAGTATCTATCAAACCAAATAAATATACCCCGACAGATTTTTTGTAATCTGTCGGGGTTATCTCTTTGTCTTCTGCGTATCAAATTTTTGTCTTAACGGGTCGCCGAGGACGTCGACCCCTACAAGGAGGAATCCAACTTCCTTATGAGAAGTCCGCCTTAGCGAGTCTTTTTCATTATTTCATATATTCAAGAATGCTTCCGCTATCGTCCATAGATGCCATTATCATATAGAATCTCGGAATGTGGAAGGGTCCCTTGAAGATGTTGCCCTTGAGGGTTGTCGAGGGGGTGTTGTCGTAGTGCAGATAGCCGTACCATTCGCCGCACTCCGAGTCAACAAAGTTGTCCTCGCAGTATTTTTTAAGCTCAAGATAGCCATTTTCGTACTTTTCGTCACCGAAAGCTGCGTGCGCAAGACGGAGAGCAATCATCGCCTCGCACTGCGGCCACCAGAGCTTCATATCCCATTCAAGCTGAACGGGAGGCTGTCCGCAAACGTCGGTGAATGCGATGATTCCGCCGTGTTTTTTGTCAATTCCAAGGGGCAGGGTGATGTCGATGATCTTCCGTGCGCCCTCGATAGCCTCCTTGTTGCCCGAAACGAGTCCCTCCGAGAGAAGGAACCACGCCGCCTCGAGCGAGTGACCGGGGTTGACGATTCTTCCGCTCGGCGTGTCGAGGAATTCTCCGTTTTTGCCGACGCTTTCCATAAGCGCTCTGTCGGCCAGAAAGCCGCCGCCGAGAATATCGTCAACGCATTTTTTCGCGATGTCATCGTACTTTTTCGCGTTTTTCTTCGCCGCGCTTCTCATAACCTGAGCGGTCGAGAGCATTATCATTATCGGCGCGAGCGCCTTGCCGTTTACCGTCTCGGGATTAAATTTAGGCGCGTTTTCACGCTCTCCCGTAAAGCACTCGTAGGCAACGTCGAAATACTTTTCGGCGTCAGAAAGCACCTTTTCGTCGCCTGTCGCTTTGTAAAGCTCGGCACATCCGATAGCGGCGAAGGTCTCCGAATAGTAGTAGCGGCGCTTCTGGATACAGCGGCCGTCCTCGGTTACGGTGAAGAACATTCTGCCGTCGGTATCGACGCATTTTTCAAGGAAGGAGTAGATCGTTTTTGCCGCGTCGAGATATTCCTCGCGTTTTTCGATGAGGTTGTACGCCTTGGAGAAAACCCAAAGCGCTCTGCCCTGAAACCAGACGCTCTTTTCGCGTCCGTAGATCTTTCCCTCGCGGTCGAGGCAGGTGAAGATGCCGCCGTTTTTTCTGTCGATGGCATCTTTCAGCCAGAAGGGAAGAATATTTTCTACAAGCTCGTTTCTGTAATTCATACAAAACAGTTCCTTTTAATTAAAGTTTTTGAAAGGGTTTGGGAAAACTTTTTTCAAAAAGTTTTCCCAATAATCGATCCTTTTAAGCAAAATCGACGTATGAGCGAAGAGCAACCTCGTTTATCATATCGGTCGTGTCGCCGTCGGTGTCCCAGAGCATTTCGGAATAGAGGGCAACGGGGAACATAATGTTCTTTTCAAACATTCCGTCCTCAACGAGAGCGGTGACGACGAGATCGCCGTCCTTGAAGTCGCGAAGCGCCTTTGCCATTTCGTGAGCCTTGGGAGCGCTCGTCAGCCAGTACGCCTGAATGTAGCGCCATATCTTGCTCTTTCGCTCGATGCGGTTTCTCGCCATATCCTTGGACGAAACGCCGAGCGAGATCTGTCCCTCAATATGCTCGAAAACAGACCAGTCGAGCTTGACGAGTGCCTTGGTGACTACGCCGAAGCGGTCGTTTTCGCCGCGAAGATGCGATATTTTGTCCACAAACTGTACGGTCTGGTCGAAGTTGTCGATCTTTTTGGGAATGTAGCCGAAGGGGAAGGATCCGCAATTTTCCCAGACGATGCGGACTCTCGGATCGACCTTTTTAATGTATTCAAGCTTGTTTTTGACGCTTTCGGCGTGCAGACCGAACTGAAGCTCGAGGTCGGGGTACTTTTCAAGCAGTCTTGCGGACGCCTTGTTGACAAGACTCGTTACCGCCTCTGCGATAACTACGCCGCCGACCGTATCCTTGCCCGTTTCGGTAAACGACTGGAAGTAGATTCCGTCGCCGCCGAGGGGGAGATATTCCTTTTCGTATTTCTCGATGATCTCGTCAATGCTGTTTTCTGCGTTTTCGATCGAAAATTCGCCGCAGTTTGTGTCCCAAAGCCATGAATATCCCCAGATGAGCTTGATGTTTAAGCTGTGAGCGTACTCGATCATCTCGCGCGCGTTAAGAGGCGCAAAGTCGTTCCATATAATAATGGTGTTCATCTTGAGCTTGACCATATTGTCGATAAACGAGCGGTAGTCGTAGATGACGTGACCCCAGGTCCAGATGCCGCGGCTCTTGATTTTAGGGTAGGACGAATATGAAAATTCGGGGAATGCGCGCTCGAAGGGGTTCACTCTGAAAACGACGGGATCGTGCGGATATTCGAGATGCACGAGATACTTGTTGTAAAAATCCATACAGCCGTAAACGACGCCTGCATCGTCATGGCCCTCGATGATCGCGCTGTTTCCCGAGACCTTTATCGAGTATTCCTCGTCGTGCGAGAGCAGGGCGGTGGAATTTTCATTTATATAAGGATTTGACTCCTTCGTGCCGACGTAAATGCAGAATCTGTCTGCGAATTTGTCCTTTTCACTAACCTCTGCGCAAACGGGGTACTCAAAGGTGTAGTCGAGAATGATCTCTGAAAGCAGAGAAATAGCCTTCTTCTGCATGGACGTTTCGTATTTTCCGTAAATTATAGCGACTTTTTTCATTTTACCGCCTCCTTTATAGGGAAATTATAGCACACGCCCCGACCTTTTTCAAGGCTTTTGAGAAACATATAAGATTTTTACAATAAAAAAGAACGAAGCGGAGCTTCGTTCTTTTATTTCGTGTTTTCCTTTGCCGTTTTGCAGGAAGCGATGAGTAGTCTGCGAATGTTGCCACACAGTTTTTCTGTACGTTGATAGGTTTCGGCATCTATTCTTTTCGTTTCATACATGAGCTTCAACCAATAACTTGTTTCGCTGGATTCTTTCAGGGCGATTTCCAGCTTTGCAATAAAATCCCTCTTGCTTTGTGCGTATTGTGCCTCGTGGATATTAGCACCGACCGAGGTGCCTGCTCTTGCGAGCTGGTCGGTCATATAGGAGCTTTTCGGCGCGCTTACACCGTCAACAAGATTAACTATCGCAACTGCAAAGTCAAATGATAGATCAAGTAATTTATTTTCGGACATAAAAGAACCTTCTTTCGAATTAGTAGATTACAAAACGCGGCGTATTCAAATGATATATCGCTTGCGCGATATGATGTACGTCACCACGTATGATATATTTGCTTTGCAAATATGATATAATGCCCGTTCCGCCATGTGCCGTAAGGCATATATCACCCACCGAAGGTGGATATCATATCGAAGATATATCATCCGTTCTGCAAGGAACGGACATCATTGAAAAAAGCACGCCGAGGCGTGCTTTTTTCTTAAGCTGGTGGCCGGACTCGAACCGGCGACCTGCTGATTACGAATCAGCTGCTCTACCAACTGAGCCACACCAGCGAACATATTGGATTATAACATAAACAAGTCACTTTTGCAAGACCTTTTTATAATTTTTTTGAGACAAATCAAATAAAAATTGACTAAAGTTCGCTATCTACCTTGTTTTTTTCTCTTTTTTAATGTATAATTAGTCACAAAGAGACAAATGCGAAAGGTTTGGCAAAATGAAACTTACAGATATATCAGTGATCCGCTCTCTGCTCGGGCAGGAGCAGACCGATTTTAAAAAGAAATTCGGTCAGAACTTTCTCGTCAACGAGGGCGTGGTCAAGAAAATAGTCGCAGGAAGCGGCGCTTCAAAGGAGTGCGGTATTCTCGAGATCGGACCGGGAATAGGCGTTATGACGGTCGAGCTGTCGGACGCCGCAAAGAAGGTCGTCTCTCTTGAAATAGACCCCGATATGGTCGCAATTCTCGGCAAAACGCTCGAGGGAAGAGATAACGTCAAGGTCATCTGTCAGGACGTTCTCAAGGCGGATATTCCTGCGATAATCGAGGAAAATTTCTCGGACTGCGCCGAAGTGAGAGTCTGCGCAAATCTTCCTTATTACATCACGACTCCGATAATCACGATGCTTCTTGAATCGAATCTTCCGCTCGACAGCATAACCGTAATGGTGCAAAAGGAGGTCGCAGACCGACTTATCGCCAAGGCGGGAAGCGACGAGTACGGCGCTATCAGCGCCTTCGTTGCCTACTACGGACACCCGTACAAGATAGCCGCCGTTTCGGCAGGCAGCTTCATTCCTGCGCCCAAGGTCGATTCGAGCGTTGTGCGTGTTGACATTTACAAGGACAGACCTGTAAAGCCGCTCGACGAAAAGCTCTTTTTCGAGGTCGTGCGCGCGGCGTTTATGCAGAGACGAAAGACACTCGTTAACGCAGTAGTATCTGCGCTCGGCGGCAAGATCCGGGGACTGAACAAGGAAAAAATGACCGAAATTCTCGTTTCTCTCGGACTTTCCCCGACAGTGCGCGGCGAAACACTCTCGGTGGAGCAGTTTGCGGCAGTTTCCGATGCAATAAAGGAACTCTGATAAAAATCTTAAACGGACGGATCTATCCGTCCGTTTTTTGTTCGCCCGTAATCTCTGTTGCATGAAGGGGTCTGTGCGAACACACGAAAACGCGTTTGTGCCGAAAAACGAAGCATTTCTTTGCCGAAAGAAACGCTTCGCAAAGAACGCCCAAGGGAGAGCAGATCTCTCCCTTGGAGAACCCGCTCTCATTAAACGTTAAAAGCGCGCGTGCGGCATTGCGCGCTTTTAAAGCGCCTCAAAAAAGAGAGCGTTCAACTATGTTCGTGCATATTAATCGGAGGTTATTTGCCATCGGCAAATAACACACCGCCGCTTGCGGCGGTTTCGGCGCAGCGGTATTTCGCGGCGCAAGAGGAAAGTGCGCCGCGGTCTGTTTCTGCGGATATAATTTGCAATCGTCAAAATTTATAAAATATAAACCCACCCGTAGGGGCGGATCCTGTTGTCAAGAGCAAGATTGTAAACAATTGTGCAAGAGGATTGGTAACAGTTTTGCATTTGTTTAAGTAAATGCTTTTGGAAGCCGAACGGAGCGTAGCGGAGAGAGGCTTCCAAAAGCGGCGCGCGGCTCAATCAAGGCGCGAAATGCGGCGGTTGAGCAGTTGCTCGGTCCGCAGATCGATCTCCGCGATCTTATAGTTGCGGTAGCAG
>JAZSKY010000077.1:0-4389 GCA_045535095.1 Eubacteriales bacterium
GCGCCTTGATTGAGCCGCGCGCCGCTTTTGGAAGCCTCTCTCCGCTACGCTCCGTTCGGCTTCCAAAAGCATTTACTTAAACAAATGCAAAACTGTTACCAATCCTCTTGCACAATTGTTTACAATCTTGCTCTTGACAGAGGACGCCGGTCCCTACAATTTGTAAACATCCTTACGAGAAGAAGCCCAAGCCTTGCTTTTTGTTTTATAAAATGCAAAACGGACTCGAACTCCGCATTTGCTTATGCAAATGCTTGGTTGCGCGAAAGGTTGCGAAATTAAAGTGTGAGTGTAGGCGCAACCTTGGGTTCTGAGTCCCGCCACTTCGATAAAAAACAAAACCGAGGTAAAACCTCGGTTTTTGTTTTTTTTATTGCTATACGGACACGAACTCCGCATTTGCGAAAGAAATTACCGTTTACTGTTTGATTATGTCCCTTGCTCCTAAAACGCAGTCTGAGATTATTTTGCTCACAAAGTCAAGCTCTTCGCTACAATCGTTTTCGATCCATTCCATTATAATGGCAAAAACACCGGTTAAATAGAATTTTATCACATATACGCGCTGCTCTTCGGGAATGCAAAAGCGTTTAAGGATAGGCTCAAATATATATTTGAACATTTTGCTGTAAACCTCGTCCATATTCATTATTTGGAACTGTTTTATAGCGAGTTTGAAAATGCGACGGTTTTCTTTTACGAACGTAAGATAAGGCGTCAGATATTCGTGTGTTACGAATATAAGCTCCTTTTGTTCACAGCTTTCCAGCCCGAGGACTATATCTTTTGTATCAACTGTATAATAAGAAAAGTGCTTATCAAGAATATACTGCGTCGTTTCCTTTAATAGATCGGATGTGTTTTCGTAATGCAGATAGAAGGTGGAACGGTTAACACCGGCTGTGTCACATATCTCTTTGATGGTAATATACTCAAAATCCTTCTTTTCAAGAAGTAATATAAGAGCTTTGTCCATCTTGATTGCCGTGTTAAAATATTTGCTTTCGTTCTTGTTCATCGAACGTGCTCCTTCGAGTTATTTTTCTTCGCTTATCTCACGCGCAAGCTGTACGATCTCGTAAGCGTATTTTTTCTTGCCCTTTTCGAGCATTTTCTTGTAGATCGGATAGTTTACTCCGCAACCAATCATACCGATTATGCCGACGATGATGCCAAGGATCATACTGCTTCCAATTACCTGCATAGCAAGACACATACCCGTGCCGAAAACCAGTGCCGATACTATGCCGCAAGCATAGGTGAAAATGGTGGCGGGAAGCTTTGCCTTTGCGTCAAGCTTACGAAGTGCGACGATTTTAGAATCGTCCTTGGGAGCGTACTCCTTTGCGATGGATTCTGCGTAAATTTTGTTTGTGTTCATTTTGATTTCTCCTTTTCGTTTTGGTATCTTTATTATACCAAGGAAAAAGAGAAACGGAACAACACGTTTTTCTGCCGGTGTTGATTTTATAATTTTTTGATTACCCCATTATAACATAGTCTCGGCAGAGAAAACAAGTTCTTTGCCGAGATTTTCAAAGCATCCAAAGTCGGCAAAACTCCCTTTCTTAATAAAAAAGCACCGCAAACGCGGTGCTTTTCGTTTCTTATTTTTTCTTTCGTCCGAAGATCTTGCTTCTGAAGAGAATTAAGTTCAGTGCTACAAAGAACAGTATGAAAATTACAAGTGTAAGAAAAGGCTTCGTCGGCGCAAGAGTTGCAAGGAACATCATCGGGAATCCGAAAACGATAGCAGGGAAGTTCTGGTAAACCATATTGTCTGCCGCAGGAGTGCGGAAGTCCTTGTCGATCTCACGAAGGAGTATCGTTCCCGTGCTTGCAGTACCCGTGAGCATTCCGTACATCATAAGGAACTGCTCCTCTGCGTACTCGGGGAAGAGCGCCTTTGCGATCATTCTGTTGTAAATGAAGGTTATAACCGCACCGACTACGCCGTAGATGATTATTACGCCCCAGTAGTTCTCGAGAATGTCAAGACGGATAGCGGCAACGCCTGCAACGACCATAAGGTCAAAGAAGAAGTTGCTCGCGCGGGTCATAAGGAAGTTGTTCGTGTATTTCTTGCGTATTATTCTCTTTTTGCGGAGAATGTTGATGAAAAGCTTTATAAGGGTTGCGGTAAGAACGCCGAGAAGGAAGTTGAATCCGTAGATTACCGATCTCATACCGGGAAGAAGATTTCCGAGAGTGAACATAATGAGATATGCAAAGACGTAAGCGACGATGATGAGCGCCATCTGTACGGTCATCTTGTCAATGCTTTCCTGCATCGGTATCTCGTTACAGGTCTCGACCTCTTCGCTGTGGAGGCTTCCGTCCTTTCTCTTTGAAACGACGAGTCTGCCGCGCTTTTTCATAAGGTTGAGGTGGGCAACACCGCCGAGCGCCGACGAGATAAATCCGAGAGCCGCGATAGTCAGACCGAAGCTTCTTCCGCCGATAAATCCGTGCTCGGTTTCGTAAATGTTACCGTAGTTGAGGGCTTGTCCCGTACCCTGACCGTATCCGAAGGGAAGAAGAACGCCCGACGCTACGAAGAAATCCTTTATAATAAGGGTTACGGCAAAGCCAATCGCAAGGCCTAAAATTCCCTGAAGGAGATATGTAGCAACGGTCGTTACGCCCGTGTTGAATATCTCTCCCGAGCGTTGCTTTGTGAGCTTCGAATTGGTGGTCTTGAACGAGGATGCGATAAATCCGAGTGCGAGAGTGTGGTAGGTGATGACCTCAAGCTTCTGCGTTCCGTTCCAGTCGAAAACTGCGGTGTCGAACATAACGTCCCCGGTTATCCACTTATATACTGCCGCAACGAGAAGCAGTATTGCGCCGCCAAGCACCGAGGTGGGTATCAGAGAATCTCTGAGAAGAGGAATTGCTTTCTTGATGATGTTGCCTACGAGAAGGCTTCCGAGGAGTACCGAAAAGAGGATTATCCATCCCCAAACACTAAAGTCCCAAAAATTTAACATTTTCTTCTCCTTTTATAACGTTTTGGTATCTTTGACAAAGGTTCACGTATTTCAGAGCGTTGAATCGCGCAGGTCCCTTTATCTGATATATTTTGCCGCCGTAGTAAACGTTCAGCTTGTTCTTGCCAAGAACGGTTATGCCCGATTTTTCAAATTCTGCGGTAAGCTCAAAATCGTCCTTTTTGACCGTGATTCTGTCGCCGTAAAGCGAGAGAACTGCACCGTCGCAGATCTCTACCTTGTTTTTGTAGGGAATTACCTCGGACACCTTTACGGTCTCTGTGTAAAGAGCGCTTTCGGTAAGAGATCTCGGATCGAGCGAGTTTACAAAGTCGCACTGATAATCGTACCACTCGGAAACGGTTCTGAAGGGGAAGTCACCCTCTACACTGCAAAACTGCTTGTTTGGAAGGTATCTTGCCTTCATACCGCATTTTTTGCATTCAACGGTGTCTTTTTCGCTGTGAAACTCGGAGAGTCCGCATTTCGGACAAACGTACATTGCACGCTCAAGATATTCGGCAAGACGGCTGTGACGGTACTCACCCTCGATCTTGTTTTCGTCAACGTAAAGTCCCTCTTTTATTACGGTAAGAAGCTCCTCGTCGGTCATTTGCATAAATTCCTCGGGGTAGATGACTCTCGATACGTACGAGCGCATCTTTCCGCGTCTTACAACGTCACTCCAACGCGGGTGAACGCCGTATCCGCCCTCGATCTTGTAGAGGACTATCGGCATCGCAAGCTTCTTTGCGAGCTGTGTGATAGTGGGATTTATGTTGACCTCGCGTCCGTCAAACGTGCGGTTGCCCTCGGGAGCTATCGCGATAGATCCGCCCTCGCGAGCCACGTGCATGCAGTTAAGCACCGCGCGCACGTCGGTAGTCTGCTTTTTGATCGGAATGGGAGCGACCAGCCATTTTATAAGAGAGGATGTAAAACCGTTAGAGAAAATGTCCTCGGACGCAACGTAGTAGAGAGGACCTCTGAACGAGAGTCCTACGAAGAACTGGTCAAACGCGGTCTGGTGATTAAAAAGCACCAGATAGGGATGCTTTTCCTGCTCGCGGAATTTCTCAACGCGTATGTTGTATCTTATTTTGGTATAAACTCCGAGCGTGCCTGCAAGAATTACGGTTACGACCTTGTGTCGGGGTTTAGTCCATTTTTGCTTTTTCTTCTTCTTTTTTTCCATACTTTCCTCGATTTGAGAGATGTATCCGTAAAAGACCACTTTACATTATAGCACTTGTTTGTTGATTTGTCAACTGTATTGAGTAATGTCACCCGATAAACCTCGTTTCACCCGTAGGGATGAGTTATCCCTCGCGTTTTAACAATTTCATTTCCCCAAAGGGAAATGCACCTTGAAAAGCCTTCCCCTTGATGGGTAGCGAAG
>JAZSKY010000049.1:0-26570 GCA_045535095.1 Eubacteriales bacterium
CACATGAACCTCTTCCTGGGTCGTCAGTTCCATTCCCGGAATTAAGGTAAGACCGATCTTCTGCGCTTCTTCCATGATAGCCGGACAGTTTTTGCAGGTATTATGATCGGTCAGCGCCATGGCGCGAAGCCCTTTTATATATCCCATTCCCGCAATATTATGCGGTGTCATATCGTCGTCTGCACACGGCGACAGGCACGAATGTATATGAAAATCGTAGTAGATCATTTTTTGCTACGGGAAAACTTTTGAGAAAAGTTTCCCCATACCCTTTCAAAAACTTCTCGGGAATCTTTTTTGCAGAAAACCTTTTTGAAAAAAGGTTTTCCGCACCTTTCCAAAAACTTTACTTAAAAAGGGATCAGATTATCTTTGAGATGTCAGCGCAGAGCTGATAAACAGTCTTTTCGCAGGTATAGATATTTATTCCCTTTTCCTTTGCTCTTTCAAGAGTATCGTCCGCTATCTCCGCCTTCTCTGCAACAACTATACAGCTGACGTCTGCAAGCATTGCAACGGCAACGATATTCACGCTCGTCATTATGGTAACCCAGACGTTATCCGCCTCGGCGCGTCCCATTACCCAGCTGAGCAGATCTCCTGCGTAGCAGCCGTTTATCTCTCTTGATGTGTCGCTCTCGCAAAGAGGTGTAAGCGAAAGCTCCTTAGCAAGATCCTTTACCGTCATATTCTTTATCCTTTTTATCCTTATAAATTATTCTTCACCCTCGGGAGCGGTCTCACCGATCGAGTCGGAAAAGCCAAGCTCGTCGGGATCTATCTCGCTATGCTTACGGCAGAACTCCGCAAGTCGGTTTTTCATTACGATAACGCAGTCCTCCATACGCGCTCTGCCCTTAACTACGTCCTCGGCAAGCGCTCTGCAAGTGGGCGCTCCGCAAGAGCCGCAGTCTATTTGAGGAAGGCTTGACCATATTGCCTCTATATCGCGCATTTTCTGCATCGCTTCCTTACGGTCGCTCGCAAGACTTACGTCGTGTCCGCAGTTGATCTCTGCCTCCCAGTCGTAGCTCTCGTCACTCAGCACGCTTCTGTTCATCGAAACGGGCAGATAGCGTCTCAGCGTCTGGAGTCTTGCCTTGGCAATATAGGGATTTTCAATATTCAGAACTCCGCCGACGCATCCTCCGCTACACGCGTTAAGCTCGACAAATTCAACGTTTCTGATATTACCGTTATCTATCTCGTCAAGCACCTTGATAACGTTTTCAATTCCGTCTGCGGCGAGATATTTCTCGTTAAAGAGAGCCTTTGCCTCACCGCCCGTGCTTGCCCACGAAATTCCGATTATTCCCGATTTAAGATCAACGTACGGCTCTTTTATCGAGTTTATCTTCGATCTGAGTCCGAAATAGAGATCGCTTATCGAAAGAGCGCCGTCAACTGCGCTTTTTTCTATTCCGAGAGGACTCTTTACGTAGCTTATTTTAGCAGGACAGGGCGATATAAACAGAACGCATATATCGTTATCCGAAAGCTCGGGGTGACGCTTCAGCGCTTCCTTTCGCGCGAGTCTCGCCGCTATCTCGATGGGCGCAAGTACGGGAAGGACCTGATCGCGCAGTAGGGGATATCTTATCCCGATAAGTCGCGCGATAACAGGGCAAGCCGACGATATTACCGGGCGAGGAAAATCGGTATTCTCCTCAAGATAATTTCTCGTATAATCGGAGGCTATCTCTGCCGCTCTTGCGACCTCGAAAACCTCGTCAAAGCCGTATTCGACGAGGGCGGTAAGGAGATAATCCATATCGGTAAGCTCGTCAAACTGACCGTAGAGCGCGGGCGCGGGCAGAGCTATCTTATACTTATAATTTGAGAAGTCCTCAAATCTGTCGTAGGTCGCTCTTTTCGCCTTATAAGGACAGGTCCTTATACATTCACCGCAGTCGATACAGAGTCTATCCTCTATCTGCGCGTGTCCGTTTCTGACTCTTATTGCCTCGGTCGGGCATCTTTTTATACAGTTCGTGCAACCCTTACATTTACTTATGTCAAGGTTAACAGAATGGCTTATTTTATCGTTTCTATAAGTATTTCCGTTCAAATTACTCGCTCCTTTCATTGAAGCTTGTGATGAATACGTCAGACGTAAACGGTCATAGTTACAGTCGTTCCCTTTCCTATTACCGTGTCTATGTGCATTTCATCGGTATATTTTCTCATATTTGGAAGTCCCATTCCTGCGCCGAATCCGAGTGAGCGGATATTTTCGGGCGCAGTCGAATATCCTGCCTGCATTGCAAGGTCAATATCGGGGATACCCGGTCCTTCGTCGGCAAGAACGATCACTATCTTATCCTCGTAGATGTCAACAGTCGCCTTGCCGCCCTTTGCGTGTATGACCATATTGATCTCACCCTCATACATCGAGACCGAGACCTTTCTTATCGTTTCGGGGGAAAATCCCATCTGTCTGAGCGAGCGCTTTACCATAGTGGAAGCCTCTCCTGCCGACGTGAAATTCTCGCCGTCTATATCATAGCTGAGTCTGACGAAATCATCCATTGGCGGTACTTCCTCCCGAAAGACCGCTTGCGTAAAGCTTACCGCACGCACCGTACATTCTCTCGGTGGTGGCAAGAAGAACGATTCCCTCTTCCTTTGCAAGCTCAACGACCTCTGCGGGCGGACGCTTTCCTCTGACGAACACGATACAGATCATATCCATCATCTGCGCAGTGCGTACTACCTGCGGATTGCAGAGTCCCGTGATAAGCACCGCCTGCTCCTTGACGAATGCAAGAACGTCGCTCATCATATCGCAGCCGAATGCCGAGCGGACCTCTCTGTCAAGCATATCCTCGCCGCAAAGCACCTCTGCATCAAGAAGTTTTGCCATTTCCCTTATTTTCATATATACCTCCAAAACCGTTAAAACGGCTTAAAATTACTGTTTTTCGTCGTTTCAGACATTTATTCAAGTACATTATATAACAAAACTAACGAAATGTCTATACTTTTTTTCAGTTTGTTAATTTTTTCTTTAATACTTGAAAAATATTTTTTTAGTGATATACTATAAGTAAAGACATTACTTAGAAATGCGAAAGGAAATATAAAATGGCAGACAACGAAAACAAGAACGCCCCCGAAGGCTGCACACACGACTGCTCCTCGTGCGGAGCAAACTGCCCTTCAAAGAAAGACCCCGCAAGTCTTGTAGAAGCGCAAAATCAACTCAGCAACGTCAAAAAGGTTATCGCAGTAGTCAGCGGTAAGGGAGGCGTCGGAAAATCGCTCGTTTCCTCTATGCTCTCTGTAATGAGCGCACGCCGCGGAAACGCTACCGCAATACTCGACGCAGACATCACAGGTCCCTCCATTCCCAAGATCTTCGGAGTATCGGGAGAGGTTACCGGCTGCGAATACGGAATGTTCCCTCTTCAGTCAAAGACGGGCATCAGAGTAATGAGCATCAACCTTCTTCTCGACAGCGAGACCTCGCCTGTCATCTGGAGAGGCCCTGTTATCGCAGGTACCGTAAAGCAGTTCTGGACCGACGTTTGCTGGGGTGACGTTGACTATATGTACGTCGATATGCCTCCGGGAACGGGTGACGTTCCGCTCACCGTATTCCAGTCTCTTCCCATTGCGGGAATCGTTATCGTAGCATCTCCTCAGGAGCTTGTTTCTATGATAGTTGCAAAGGCTGTTGAAATGGCTGAGATGATGCACATTCCGATCATCGGTCTCATTGAAAATATGAGCTATATGGAATGTCCCGACTGCGGCAAGAAGCTTTATCCCTTCGGCGAGAGCCACATCGACGCAGTTGCAGAAAAATACGGTCTCCCCGTACTTGCAAAGATACCGATCGACCACCGTCTCGCCGCTCTCTGCGACAAGGGTGCGCTCGAGCTGATGGAAAACGATTATCTTGAAAAAGCTTCGGAAGCTATCGAAAATTTCTGCGAGAAATAATTTAAAAACAAAAATCTGAAAGGAGGTCGCAGCAAGCGATGACGAAATACCTTTTCCTCAAAAATGCGAGAATTGTAAACGCCAAAGAAAGATCGCTCTGCGACTCCGAAATTCTTATAAGAGAAAACGAGATCGTTGCTATCGGAAACGGCATTTCCCTTCCCGAAGAAAGCGATGCGATGGTACGCACCTTAGACCTTCACGGCGACTTCGTTTGCCCCTCGTTTACCGATATGCGATGCGACATCTGCGAGCCGGGAAACCGCAACCGCGAGGACATGCAGTCGCTCGGAGAAGCGTCGTCATACGGTGGATTCGGCGCACTTTGCGCGATACCGATAAGCGGCATTGACGCAGACGATCAGACGATACTCGACTACATTTCACAAAACGAGCATCGCGCTCTCGGAGTGAAGATCCTGCCCCTTATAAACCTCGCAAAAAGCGAGTGCGAGCTGAACGATTTAGAGTCGCTCTCACGCGACGCCGCCGCCTTTTACGATGACGGACGCGCTTCTCTTCCAGTTTTAAAAAGCGCGATGGAGTTCTGCGCGAAAAGAGGCATTCCCGTAATAGTTCACTGTGAGGAAAGCTCGCTCGCCGGTGACGGCGTTATGAACGAAAGCGGAGTCAGCAGAATGCTCGGACTCGAAGGAATACCCGCATCTGCCGAGGAAATTGCACTTGCGAAGTATCTCATTCTCGCATCCGAGACCTCCTGCGCTCTCCACGTATCGCACGTCAGCACTGCGCGTTCTGCCGAGATGATAAGACGCGCAAAGGAGAGCGGCACAAGGGTCACCTGCGACACCGCGGTACAGTATTTTTCGCTCACCGACGGTGACATTCCCTTTTACAGCGCAAGTGCGAAGGTAAATCCTCCCTTACGCTCGGAAAAGGACAGAGAGGCGATAATTGAGGCGATAAAGGACAAAACGATCGACTGCATATCGTCCGACCACTCGCCGAAAAGCGAGAGAGAGAAGCCGAACGATCTCAGACGCGCGCTTTGCGGTATGATCGGTCTGCAGACCTCGTTCACAGTAGCGCTCGACCGTCTCGTTATGGGCGGACACATTGATCTTTTCAGACTCGTTGAGCTTTTCACCTCTGCACCCTCGTCGATAATCGGATCGGGGTACGAAATAGAGGTCGGGCAAGCGGCGTATCTCAGCGTATTTTCGCTTGACAAGGACACCTTCTTCCAGAGCGAAAACTCGAAGAGCAAGTCCAAAAACTCGCCCTTCCTTGAAACAAGCTTCAGAGGCTGTCTGACGCACACGGTAATAAACGGAGTCCTGAGATCGAGTCCCGATATTTTCGTATTTTAAAAAACAAAAGCAAGAATGAAGTTTCATTCTTGCTTTTTTCATTTGATATAATAGCCCATTCCACGTCTTGTATAGATTATACGCTCGCCAAAATGGAAATCGAGCTTTTTGCGGAGGTATCTGATATAAACGTCCACGACGTTACTGTCCGCCGTTTCCCCTCCCCAGAGAGATGTGAATATCTCCTCGCGCGAGATAGCGTCTCCCCTTCTTGAAAGAAGGAGTCCGAGCATATCTCTTTCCCTCGGAGTGAGCGGCACGAAGCTTCCGCGATAGCTGACTCCGTCAGACGTGAGAAGAAACTCGGCGTCATCGCTTTTTTTAGTCGCTATCTCAAAAGAGTCTGAAAAGCGCTTTTTAAGTAGCTCCGCAAGGTCGGTCATAAGGAAGGGGCGCGTAAGGTCGGGCGACTTATATTTATCCCTTGAGAATGTTATTGCGCCGTTTTGCGGAGCAGCAGAGTCAAGGTCAACTATCACGCATCTATCGAGCGTTGATTTATCTATATGAAGATCCTCGAGATATTCCCTTATCGCCGCAGAAAATATCTTATCTTCCGATACTATCAGCATTTTTCTTCCTTTCTTAGGGGACGCTGTCCCCTATAACCCCTGCAAAGAAACTTTTTGGAAAAAGTTTCTTTGAACTTCAAAAACTTTACTTAACGTATAGGAAACTCTATCCCCTCTAACCCTGCTTAAACCCTTTTTGTAAAAAGGGTTTAAGAATCCCAAAAACTTTACTTGATTTTTTCGAGGATCATCGAAACGTCAACAGAGTGCGCTCCGTTATCCTTGAGTGCGCAGAAATAATCTATACCGTCGGTATTTTTGTGGTAAATATCGAGCTTCTCGCCGAGCTTGCACTCGCTGACGTAGTTGATCGTAAACTCTCTCACGCGGGTATTTTCAACCTCGGGCAGATAGTCGCAGATCATATCCACGTATCTCGTATTATTCATGTGATTATTTCTATCTATATCGCTATAAACGACCGTCTTTTCGCCGCATTTCTCTGCCCCCTCGGGTATTCTCACCTTATCGGGTACGCCGATTTCGGGGATCTCGTCAAGCGTGCCGAGTCCAAGCTCTGCGTCTTTGACTCTTATGAGTCTATGCGCGTTTATATCTACAAGCGCCCAGACGGTGACTATATCGGCGGCAAGAGATCCGTTTTTGAATATCTGTGCGCTTCTGACAAATGTCGCCCCACGGCTCGTATTTGCCCAGGTTACGACCTCAATTTCATCATACGGAGCGAAATCGCTATAAATTTTCATTCCCGTACGGCTCAGAATAAACGCGTGTCCACGGGCAAAAAGCTCCTCACTTGACGGAGGGTTATCCTTCATCTGAAGGTTCACCGCCTCCTGAAAATAACGGAGAAGCGCGCCCGGTCTGACCGCGCCGCTCGGAGCAACGTCCAGCGATGTGAGGCGGTATTTTGCCGTATATTTCATATTTTTAGTTCCTTTTTCGTGTTTTTAAAAGCGGGAGGCCCTTTTTGAGCCTCCCGTATTATTTTGATTAAAGGGTGTTCTGCGATCCGAGAACGTTGATGATCTTATGCTTAACCATTTCCTTAACCTCGCTTCTTGCAACCGAGAGATAAGTACGGGGGTCAAATGCAGAGGGATCCTCTACGAACTTTCTGCGGATACCTGCGGTAAGAGCAAGACGGATATCGGAGTCGATATTGATCTTGCATACTGCCATCTTTGCTGCCTTACGGAGCTGCTCTTCGGGAATACCTACTGCATCGGGAAGTGCGCCGCCACAGGAGTTGATCTCCTTAACGTGTGCCTGCGATACCGAGGATGCGCCGTGAAGAACGATCGGGAATCCGGGGAGACGCTTCTCGATCTCCTCGAGAATATCGAAACGGAGGGGCGGAGGAATGAGGATTCCTTCCTCGTTTCTCGTGCACTGTGCAGGGGTGAACTTATATGCGCCGTGAGAGGTTCCGATCGAGATAGCGAGCGAGTCAACGCCGGTGCGACCTACGAACTCTTCAACCTCTTCGGGTCTGGTGTAGGAGGAATGCTCTGCTACTACGTCGTCCTCAACACCTGCGAGAACGCCGAGCTCGCCCTCAACGACAACGCCGTGAGCGTGAGCGTATTCAACTACCTTCTTTGTAACTGCGATATTCTCCTCGAAGGAGTGGTGAGATCCGTCGATCATAACCGAGGTAAATCCACCGTCGATACAAGCCTTGCAGATCTCAAAGTCTGCGCCGTGGTCGAGGTGAAGTGCGAGGTCGATGCCCGAATCCTCGATAGCCGCCTTTGCGAGAGCGAGGAGGTATGCCTGCTTAGCGTACTTTCTTGCGCCTGCAGAAACCTGAAGAATAACGGGAGACTTAGTTTCTCCTGCCGCCTCTGCGATAGCCTGGATTATCTCCATATTGTTGATATTGAATGCGCCGATAGCGTATCCGCCTGCATAGGCCTTTTTGAACATTTCTGTCGTAGTAACGAGTGCCATTATGTGTTCTCCTTAAAATTTAATATTTTACTGTTATATTCTACACTTTTTTTCGGCAAAAATCAAGTGCTTTTGATATTTTTTTGGCAAAGACTTGAATTTTTGTAGAAATACTATACGGGAGAGCCTAAAATGACTCTCCCGTATGTATGCTTTTACATCACTTTTCCTCTTTTTCGCCCGAAAACTGTCGGTCGTTTCCTCCCGAGACGGGTGCTGACGCCGCCACTGCGCTCGGAAGTGTAGTAGATTGCTGTGCGTAAGGAACCTCGCAAAGACCGAAGCTGACGCTTATTGCGTCGTTCACCTGACGCATCACTCTCTCGTCGAGATGCCCCATTTTCTCCTTGAGGCGCTGCTTATCGAGCGTTCTTATCTGTTCAAGCAGTATTACCGAATTTCTCGACAGACCGTAATTTTCAGCGTCTCCCGTATCGTCGCGGCAGACGTCGATATGGGTTGGAAGTCTGTTTTTACCGAGTCTGCTCGTTATCGCCGCCGCAATGACCGTTGGGCTATACTTATTTCCTATATCGTTTTGTATGATAAGAACCGGTCGTAGTCCTCCCTGCTCCGAACCGATGACCGGACTCAGGTCTGCGTAATATATATCTCCACGTTTTACTGTCACTTTGTTCACTCTCCGTATATTTTCTTTTCCGATATTATTTTTTCCATAAGCGGCGGATTTTAAACGCCACGCATCGAAAGTCGGTCAAAAAGAAATCGACCGCTTGTTACATAATATGCGCCGCAAGCGAGCTTGCGAGAAAAAGAGAACGAAACAAAAAGCCGCAGCTTTCGCTGCGGCTTTTGGCGTTATATCAGCTTTGCCTCTCCGAAATAGAGCTTCGAGAGGGCGTTTTTTGAAATTTTTATTTTCTTTTTTCCGTTAAGGAAGCCAAACACACTATCGGGTGCGCTTGTAAAGTCGAAGAGTATTATATCCTCTCCGTCAGGCTCGGCGCTTGAGATGAACGATTCTCCGAGTCTCTGCTCGCCGTCCTTATAAAATCGGACGCTATACTCCGGACTGTCGTACAGTCCATCGTTGAAATCCTCGACCACCGTATCGGGGGTATCTGCAAAGAAGCGGATCCTTACGGGGTTTTCCTTATCTTCAAGGTCGAAAAACAGGTAAATATATCCGTCTTTTGGGAAAAGTCCGTATCCACCGAAGTCGGTAAAGTCGGCAAGTGCTATCTGACAGACGAATATCTCACTATCCGAGAATACTGCATCGTCAAACCATTCACCGGGTATCGTCGGCGAGCCGAAAAATCTGCTGACCGCCTCATTTTTACATTTATCGCCCGAAAGCGAAATGATTACCTTGTTGTCCATTTAAAATTACCTTTTCTTCTCTGATACTAATCTTTGAATCAGTATCGCGATAACGCCGACAAGGGCGAACGCCACAAGCACGAGCGTGATATTCACGACGAGCACCGATCTGCCCGACATCGCCTTAAGCTCGCTCGGACTTGAAAGGTCGAGTCCGTCTCCCCAGATGTCGCCGCCCGTTTCTCCGCCTATCGGAAGCACCTGCGGACGCGATGCGCCGCACTCGGTACAGATATAGGTGGTTATCATATTGTCGTTTTCCTCTGACGACGTTTCGACGTAGTTATGACCGAGCATCGGTATCTCTTCTACGTACGATTCACCGCAGATACAGGTGAATTTCTTTCGTCCGCTCGACTCGCAGTCGGCCTTTTTCTCGATTACCGAGTAGTAGGAATGTTCTATCTTAGCGGTCGGGTCTTCCCTGCGCTCAACGTGACATTCTCTGCATTTTCTGTACGTATATCCCGGACTTGTGCAGGTCGGCTCGACTATCGAGTCCTCAAAATCGTGAGGAACAAGCTCGAGAGAGACCTCACTCATTAAAAATCCGCACTGAGTACAGTAAATGCTTTCGCTTCCGTGCTTCTGGCAGGTGGATTCTATGACCGACACCTCGCTCGGCGTATGGTCGATAGTATCCGTATAGTCTCTTTTATCGGTTACGTCGCACCCGACTCTGAGACAGGTATATTCGGTATATCCACGCTGTGAGCAGGTGGGCGCAACTACTGTAAAGTCACCGAGCCCGTATTCGTGACCGAGAGGAGCTTCTCCCTCAACCACGCTCGGAAGGTGGCATCTTTTACATTCGTATATCTTATATCCGTGCTGTACGCAGTCAGGCTCGACGGTACGGACGAGATCGTTATCGTGTCCGAGAGCGTCCGCCTTCTTATTTCTCGTATATTCTCCGCACTTGGAGCATTTTTCGAGGGTGTATCCCTCCTCGGTGCAATTTGGAGAAATAGTGCTTTCAACCTCAAATGAGTGCGCGCAGGTGACGCTTATCTTACCGGACGAAACGCTCGCGGTCGCTCCGCTGACGTTTGCGTTTATCATGTGATCGCCGACCGAGGGCGTACCTATACTCTTGAAATAGACTGTGCATACCACTCCGTCAAGCTTCAGCGAGCTACTGCCTGCCTTGATCTTGACGTTATAGGGGTATCCTGCATTAACGCTTCCGTAGCTTTTATAAGAGCTTGAAAACTCGGCTTTTTCGATCTTGAAGCTCAGATTGTTATAGATAAGCGATATATCGAGCGTTTTTCCCGACGAAAGAGTCACGCCCGAAACTGTTATCGGGATCTTATAATATCCCGAGCTGTCGGTGCTATCCACGCTTCCGACCGAGACACTCGCGCCTGCCGCGTGAGAGGGTACAAGCGAGAGAGTGAGCGCGACGATAATTACTGCAAGCGAAAGAGTCGCCATAAGCCAACGCTTTATGCCGATACGCATTTTATTCATTTGCACTCACCTCACTTATTTAATACTGTTTAATATAAGAATTATAACATAGTCGCCCGTAAATTGCAATAGCTATAAAGAGTTTTTACAATTTATTCTTTTCCTATTTTTGCAAAATGCTTAAAGGTCACAGGCCAGACGATACCTGCAAAGGCAACGAGCAGGAAATATCTCACCGCGCTTGCCACGTGATGACCGCCGAAAAGGGCGTAAAGGGGCGCTTTCGTGACAGCCTTTAAGAGAAGGGCTATCGCAAGTCCTATAACGAGCTTTAATATCTGACCTAAAAGGCCTGCCTTCGTGTCAAAATTAACATACTTTTTATCAATGAAATATATCAGCGGAAATCCGAGGACAGCGCCGAGGAGCGAGTATGCGTTTTTGAGTCCCGAATCGTAGTTTTCGGGGTCGATATCTGCGGGGAAATTATAAAATTCAACGTAGAGAAGATAGAGAGTGGCTATCAGTATCACCGCGCCCATAAGGATATACATAACCTTTTCGTTATCAAAGGCGCGCTTTATTATCGGATACAAAGCGAAAACGATAACGAGTCCGACAGCAAGCGAGACCAAAACGTCAAGCGGAGTATGTACGCCGAGATACATTCTCGAAAGAGAGGTAAGTACTATCGCGAGGCACGAGAGAATGACAATCCATTTCTTTTTTCTGAAAAAGAGTCCTATTGAGCCGAAAACGCCGACTGCGTTCTGGGTGTGTCCGCTCGGAAAGGAGTATCCGGTTGCCTCTGCTCTTGCAGACTCGACTATCGTGAAATTCCCGTCTCTCACCCACGGGCGCTCTATTCTGAAGGCGAGCTTTAAAAACTGATTCAGCGTGATTCCCACAAAGCCTGTAAAGAGAAGGTAGTACCCTGCTCTTTTATCGGCGCACCAATAGACAAAGAGGGCTATTGCGAGGAATGCCGCCTCACTGCCGAGGTGGGTTATCAGCGAGAAAAATGCGTCAAGTACGGGGTTTCTTATTGATTCAAGAAAATACAGAAATTCCATTTACTTTCTCCTTTTATTTTATCTTCGGCAAAGTCCGAGGAGAGAAAAGATAGCGTAAACTACGATATTTACCGAAACGATAGTCGCGCCTGCGGGGGTGGACGCAAGGATCGTTATGAGAAGTCCGAGCGCGACACAGAAAACCGATACCGCCGCTGCGCAGAGAGTTACCGCCTTGAAGCTTTTAAAGACTCTCATTGCGCTTATTGCGGGGAAAACGATCAGCGCGGAAACGAGAAGCGCACCGACGAGATTCATAGCGAGAACTATGACGACAGCGCCGATAATTGCGATAAAGGTATTATATACCGTAGCTTTAGTTCCCGTTGCAGAGGAAAAATCCTCGTCAAAGGTGACGGCAAATATCTTATTATAGAAGACAATGAAAACTCCTATTACAACCACCGAAAGAGCGGCGCAGAGGATAAGGTCGAGCTTTGTGAGAGATATTATCTTAACCGAGCCGAAAAGCGTGCCGCAAACGTCTCCGCTGACGTTTGACGAGGTCGAGAAAATACTGTTCAGAAGATAGCCGACGGCGAGCGCGCCGACCGAGATCATCGCGATAGCCGCGTCCGACTTGACCTTCGAGTTTTTACTGATGCGAAGGAGTATGACCGCCGCCACGATAGTTATGGGCAGAACTACGGTCATCTCGGAAACGACGCCTAAAACCGCCGCGACAGTCATCGCGCCAAAGGCGACGTGCGAAAGTCCGTCTCCTATCATGGAATAGCGCTTCAGAACCAGCACTACTCCGAGAAGTGAGGACGAGAGGGCGATGAGAATACCTGCAATAAACGCGTATCTCACGAAGTCCATTTTGAGATAAAGCTCAAGGCTTGCTAAAATTTCGCTCATTTCTGCGCTTTCCCCCTTTCACCGATGAAGCGGCTTGATATTTCGGAGGCTACGTAGTCCTCTGTCTTTCCGAAGAAGAGGGGCTTTTCGCTGAGGTGGAGAATATGCGACGAATATTTCAGCGCCGCCTCAATATCGTGCGAGATCATAACGACCGTTATTTTGCAGTTTTTGTTGAGATCCTCGATAAGCTCGTACATTTCGGCGCTTACCTTAGGATCAAGTCCTGCTACCGGCTCGTCGAGAAGGAGCATCTGACCTGTCGCGCAAAGCGCTCTTGCAAGAAGAACTCTCTGCTGCTGTCCGCCCGACAGCTCTCTGTAACATCTTGACGCGAGATCGCCTATTCCGAGGCGCTCCATATTGACCGCCGCGCGTTCCTTTTCTCTTGATGTGTAGAAGGGGCGCAGTCCGCAGTCTCCAAGACAGCCCGAGAGGACTATTTCCTTGACGGTTGCGGGAAAATCTCTCTGCGCGGTGCTTTGCTGGGGGAGATATCCTATTGATTTCTGCGAAAGTCCGTCCGAAAAGACGACCTCACCCGAAAAGGGCTTTCTGAGTCCGAGAAGGGTTTTCATAAGGGTCGTTTTTCCCGATCCGTTTTCACCGACTATGCAGAGATAGTCGCCACGCTCAACGCAGAAATCGAGAGACGAGACTATCGTTTTGCCTTCGTATGCAAGGCTTACGTTTTTACATTCAAGCAGTGCCATTTTCAGTTCATCGCCTTTCTGAAAGCGTCGAGATTTTCGTACATTGCCGAAAGATAGCTGACGCCTTCTTCTATATCCTTTTTGCTGACGCTCTGAAGCGAATTTACGCTTAAAGAGACGATAGCATCGTTATTTGCCGCTTTTTTGAGAGTTTCCACTATATTCACTCCGCTTTTTTCAAGAGTGATGAGAGTTTTCGTGCCGCTTGCGTTTATATCCGAGGCAAGGCGCATAACGGTTTCAAACGATGCGCCCGTTTCGGTCGAGCAGCCGTCAAAGGCGGCAGAATAGTTTATTTTGTAATCGTGCGCAAGGTAGGCAAAAGGGAATCTATCCGCAAAGATGAGATAATTTCTTTCTGCCGTGCTTACCGCATTTTCGTATTCTTTGTCGAGTATATCGAGCTTTTCTTTATATTCCCTGCAGTTTTCTCTGTACTTTTCTGAAAAATCGGGATCTATTTCGCAAAGAGAGGCGCAAAGCGCGTCACACATAAGAGATGCCCTTTTCGGTGAGAGCCAGATATGCTCGTCGCTCTCGTGAGAATGTTCCCCGTGCGAGTGACCATGGTGGTCGTCCCCGTGGCAGATCACCTCGCCGACGTGGTCTATGAGGCGTACTCTCAGCGCGGTGCTTGTATTTTCGCCCTCGAGAAGCTCGTCCACCCATTTTTCAGACTCGCCGCCGATATAAACGAACATCTCGCAGGTGAGTATATCGGTCTTATCTGCCGCGCTTATCGTGTTTGTGTAGCTATGCATATCGCTTCCCTTATCGAGAAGGTAGATAACGTCAAATTCCTCTGCTCTATCCCCGAGGATATTCAGTATAAAATCGTACTGCGCGAAGGCGGTACAAACTATCTTCCTCTTGCCGCTCGACACGCTTTCACACGAACAAAAGCAGAAGAGACTGCAAAAAATCGCGCAGAGCAGAAGAAGGGATATATATTTTCTTGTCTTCATAAAAGCTTCCTTATAAAATCATTAAAGCGCGCATTTATCGCACACGCCGACGATGGTAGGTCTTTTTTCGTCTATATTGAAATGGCATTTCTTTACCATCTCGAAGATGCTCTTCTCCGCTTCCTCGTCCTCGAGGTGGCAGACCTGACCGCATCTCGTGCATTTGATATGAATATGCTCTGCGCACGAGCATTTGCCCGTGTATCTGTAAACGAGAAATCGTCCGTCGGGAGATGCAGAGCGCTCCGCCTTGCCCAACTCAACGAGGCGCGAAAGCGTTCTGTAAACGGTGCTTTCGTTTATCTTCATATCGGGATTTTCGACGACGCATATTTCCGCCAGCTCTCTTGCCGAAAACTGTCTGTCCGGCTCGCCCTCGAGTATTTTAACAAGCGCTCTTCTCTGCTCGGTATCGTAGGTCTTCATCTTTTTTGTCCTTTCGCAAATTTGCAAATCACTTGCAAATTATACCATCTTATTTGCCTTTTGTCAAGAGCGTCGCTTGACTTTTACTACCCAAAATGATATAATATCAAAAAAGATGGGAGGAAAATGCGAAATGGATATAAAATATCTCGGTCAATGCGGATTTTTGATAGAGTCAAAGGACGCGCGCGTTGTCACCGATCCTCATTTATCTGACGTTCTGGAAGAAACGCATTACTGCGAAAAGACTCCGTGGCGACGCCTTTATCCGCCGCCCTGCACTCTTTTTGATCTCTCCCCCGATCTTATAGTGATCTCACACGCGCACGACGATCATCTTGACCCGACGACGGTAAAGGAATATCTTAAAAAGGGCGGAGATGCTCTTTTCGTCGCACCCTCTCCGATATGCTATCTTCTTGAAAAAATCGGCGTTAAAAGTGAAAAGATAATCTGCGCGCGAGCAGAAGAAGAAATAGTCCTCGGCGGATTTTCTATAAAGCCTATTCCCTGCGCTCACACCGAATTTCACACCGGCGAAAACGGCGATTTCTTTGAGCTTAGCTATTTTATAAAAGCGGACGGAAAATGCCTCTTTTTCGGTGGGGATATGTCACTTTACAGCGGTCTTTGTGAAAGACTCAAAAGCGAGTCGCCCGACATTCTGCTTCTTCCCTGCAACGGACGTGACGATTTTCGCACCTCTCTTGGTATAATCGGTAACATAAGTGAGGTCGAGGCGGCGTCTCTTGCCGCAAAGGTGGGCGCGCCCTTTATTCCTATGCACCACGATCTTTACGCTCTTAACGGATGCTCCGAGGAGAAAATAGTCGAGGCGGCAAAAAATACAGGTGCGGAAATAATTTTAAAAAAATGCTTTGAAATATAAAACCGACGTAAATTCCGAGGTATGGCAAAATTTCAAAACAGCATTGACTTTTTTAACACCCCGTGATATACTTTCGATATAAATGTACTTATTTTATTACATTATTATGTAATACACCGCAGAAAGAGGCATACTATGACAAAATCAAAAAAGCGAAAATATATACTCTGTTTTGCCATCCTATTGTTTCTGTGTTGGCTTTTCCCATACACAGGAGACGATTGGGCGTGGGGATCTAAAATAGGAATAGAGCGTCTTAACATTTGGTTTGATAATTACAGCGGTAGGTATTTCGGAAATCTTATTGTTTTGGCTCTCACAAGATCAAATCTGCTGAAATCATTTACTATGGCTTTTTGCCTTACAGGAATCGTGTATTGCATCGAAAAAATGATCCAAAAAAAGTGGGTGTTTTCGGTGTGCGCAGTTTTTCTGCTATTCGTTCCCAGACTTGTTGCAAGACAAGCAATAGTATGGACATCGGGATTTGCCAACTATACTACCTCAATATTCCTCACTCTTATATATTGCGTGTCGATATGGTGGATCTTCGACGACAAAACAAGCGATACTGAAAAGAAAATCCGACAGAAACCCCTATCAGCGGCTTTGCTTTTAGTTCTGGGTGTTGCCAACACGCTTATCGTTGAGCATCTCGCCATCTATAATCTGATGCTGTCTGTTTTTGTTATTGCTTTTGTTTTCTTCAAATACAAAAGAGTTTTAGTACAGCATTTGGGATACGCCGCAGGCTCTCTCTTCGGAATAATTTATATGTTTTCCAATTCGGTTTATCATTCGGTTGCCGCCGGCGAGGACTCTTACAGGACGGTAGCATCCGGAATCTCGGGAATCATAAAGCAGGCGATCTCCAATTATTTCGTTACTATATACAGAGAGTTCTATATGAATAACGTTATACTTAACGCCGCTCTGTTTTTCATAAGCTTTCTCGTTGTTTTCTCTATCCGCAAGGAGCTTTCGGATATAGTGATGAAAATAGCCAAAGCCGCAGTCGTTGTAAACGCCATCTACTTGGTTTGGTCTGTATTTTCGGTATTTTTCCTCGATTATGACAAGCCTAAAATATTACTCGCCTTTGAGGGCGCCTTCACACTTCTCAGCGGACTTGCTTTGATATATCTTGTAACCGTTGCATCTATACATCACGAAAAGCTGTTCAAGACCGCTTTTCTGATGCTCAGCAATCTCTTTATTACGGCAACCCTTTTTATTGTAACTCCCATAGGCAGCCGTTGCTTTTTCGCAGGATACATCCTCTTTATTTTTCTTCTGTGCGAGCTCATTACAATGCTCCCCGAGGAATATATCGAAAAATTTGTAAAGCACAAAATCAAAACGGTATCTACCGTTACAGTAACTGTCCTTTTAGCATTTTATTTTATTATCTTTTCCGCAATACACGTTACAGATGTTCAAAGAATACAGCACGTCCGCCAAAAAATTTCAGAGGGCGAAACGGAGATAGAAGTGGTAAAATATCCGTTCAGCTCGTATCTTTGGTGTTCTGATCCGGATGGAGAACCTTGGAGTGAAAGATACAAGTATTTTTACGATCTCCCCGAAGATATCACCTTGATTGTGGTAGATAAATATAGCGACTAACATCCCATCGCGCCAAGTTAGGAGAAACTATGTTCAAAAAAATAAAAGCCATCATATTAAGTGAGGCAGTTCGTTACATATTTATTGGCGGCTGTACTACTCTGGTTAATTTACTGTCGTTTGGTTTCTTATGCTACCTTACCCCGCTCGGTAACAGCGATCTGGGAATTACCGTAAGCAACGTAATTTCTGTTATGATCGCAATACTGTTTGCATACTTTGCAAACAAAATATTCGTTTTCCGATCCAAGACCAAAACCGTAAAGGAACTCATTATTGAAATGTCCAAGTTCATAGGCGCACGCCTGGGAACTATGCTTATAGAGGTCGGCGGCGTATGGATAGCCGTTTCCCTTTTAAATCAAAACGAGATGGTAGGAAAGCTTGAAACGCAGATACTCGTTCTTATAGGTAATTATTTTATCAGCAAGTTTTTAGTTTTCAGAGGTTCTAAAGAGGAGAGTGCGAAACATGTACAATAAAAAATTGTCAGTTGTGGTTTCTGTTTACAATGAAGAACAGTCACTTAACAAATTTTATGAAGTAACGTCCGAGGTTCTTGAAGCATGCTCTTGGGACTACGAGCTCATTTTCGTAAACGACGGAAGCAGTGACAAGAGCGCAGATATTCTCGGAGAGTTATACAAAAGAAACCCAAAGGTTAAGGTTATAAATTTCTCGAGAAATTTCGGGCACGAGGCGGCTATGATAGCCGGAATAGATCATTCTTCGGGAGACGGTATCGTGTGTATGGATGCCGATCTTCAGCATCCGCCGAAGAAAATACCCGAGATTATCGAAAAGTTCGACCAAGGCTATGAGGTTATCTCGATGGTGCGTACAGAAAATGCTGATGCGGGATTTATTAAGAAAATAACATCCGCTTGCTTTTACAAGGTTCTGAACCTTATGTCCCCCGTTAAATTCGAGAACAACTCCTCAGACTTCTTTGCGCTTTCCCGCCAGGTAGCAGAGATCTTACGCAACGATTACAGAGAGAAGGTCCGTTACCTGCGAGGATACGTTCAGAGTGTGGGATTCAGCAAAACCACAATTGATTTTAAAGCCGAAAAAAGACAGGCGGGAGAAAGCAAGTACAGTATAAAGAAGCTTATGAAGTTTTGCCTGAACACACTGTGCAGTTTCTCGGATATGCCGCTTAAAGTTGGTATTTTTTCGGGTGTTTTCGTTGGCATGATGGGAATCATTCTTATGATATACTCGATAATCAACAAGATTGTAAATGGTGCTCCCGGCGGATACACCACAATAATCGTGGTTCTCTGTCTACTTTTTGCGGTAACCCTCGTTGTTATCGGAATTATCGGTCAGTATATTTCCATCATTTTCTCGGAGATAAAGGACCGTCCCATATACATAGTACGCAACGTTTTAAGCGATGATAAAAGCGACAAGGATCCCAAATAACTCGTTTTCACAAAGTATAAAACACACCCCAAATCGTTATGATTTGGGGTGTGTTTTATACTGTTTTTATCTTTATTCAACCGTAACAGACTTTGCGAGGTTTCTCGGACAGTCAACGTCACAGCCCTTGATGATAGCCGATCTGTACGCCATAAGCTGGAGTACGGTTGCCGCCGCGATCGGGAGAAATTCTCCGCTTTCGCTCGGAAGCTCTATCACCTTTCTCGATACTGCGTTTATCTGCTCGTCGGGAGTGGATATCGAGATAACGTACGCGCCGCGCGACATTACCTCTCTTATGTTTCCAACCATCTTCTGTCTTATCTTTTCATCGGTAGAAAGAACGATAACGGGTGTTCCCTCTTCGATAAGCGAGATAGTTCCGTGCTTCAGCTCGCCTGCCGCGTACGCCTCGCTATGGATATAGGAGACCTCCTTTATCTTGAGAGACGCCTCTATCATAGCGTAGTAGTCGATGCCTCGTCCGAGACAGAACATATCACTCTTATCGGAAAGATAGCTGACCGCATCGAAAATCTCGTCCTGCATTTCGAGAATCTTTGCAACGTCACTCGGGAGAGAGTATCTCAGCTTTTCGGTGAGAGATCTTACCGAATTTTCGTCCATAGTTCCTCTCTCAAGTGCGAGACCGAGCGAGAGAAGGACCATAAGTGCCGACTGCACTACGTAAGCCTTCGTGCTTGCGACCGCAATTTCGGGTCCTGCCCAGGTATAAACGGTGGCGCTTGACTCTCTTGCGATAGTCGAGCCGACAACGTTTACTATCGAGGTAACGAACGCTCCTCTTTCCTTTGCAAGACGGAGAGCCGCGAGAGTGTCCGCCGTCTCACCCGACTGCGAGATAACGATGACAGCATCGTTTTCGTCGAGTATCATATCGGCGTATCTCATCTCGGAGGCGATCTCAACAGTTACCGGAATTCTTGCGTATTTCTCGATAAAATGCTTTGCCATAAAGCCTGCGTGCATAGCAGTTCCGCAAGCGGTGATGATGATTCTTCTTGCCTTTGCGAGTGCCTTTATATCAAAGTTCTCGTCGGAAAATGCAGGGAGTCCGTCAGAGCCGATACGGGGTGCAAGCGTCTTTTCAAGCGCCTCGGGCTCCTCGTGGATCTCCTTGAGCATAAAGTGATCGTATCCGCCTCTCTGAGCCGCCTTGACGTCCCAAAGTGCCTTTTCGATCTTCTTTTCGCACGGGTTTTCCATCTCGTCGATAACCCTTACGCCCTCAGAGGTGAGGATCGCTATCTCGTTTTCCTCGAGACGGATATAGTCCTTCGTGTGGGGCAGAATTGCCGTAATATCGGACGCTATGAAGTTTTCCTTCCCACCGATTCCGATAATAAGCGGATTATCCTTTCTTATCGAGTATATCTCGCCCGGGCGGTCGGCAAATATTATTCCCATCGCGTACGATCCCTCAAAAAGCGCTCTCGCCTCAAGGATCGCCTTGATCGGATTTTTGCCGTTTCTGAGGTAGCAGTCGTCGATAGTGAGAGCCGCGGTCTCGGTGTCGGTCTCGGAGGTGAAGGCGTAGCCCTTCTTCGTGAGACTGTCGGCGAGTGCGCGATAGTTTTCGATAATTCCGTTATGAACTATTCTGACTCTCTCGTTGCCGTGGGGGTGAGCGTTATACTCTGTGGGCGATCCGTGAGTTGCCCATCTGGTGTGTCCGATACCGCAAGAGGATATCTTTTCAGCATCGCTCATTTTGTTTAATTTTTCCTCGAGATTTATTATTTTTCCCGAAGCCTTTACGGTAGTTATTTCGCTTTTTTCGTCAAAAAACGAAATTCCCGCGGAATCGTATCCGCGATATTCGAGTGCGCGCAGTCCGCCGATAAGCACGTCAAGTGCGCTCGGTGAGCCGACGCATCCTATTATTCCGCACATATTTATATACGTGCCGCCTATATTCAAGGGCAATACCTTAAAAAAGCGGCACTTCCCTTTCGTTTTAAGATTGTAAGTACATTTTCCGTCGCGGATATTTTGTGCTGCGATTACCCGCAGTTTTGTTATCTCGCGTTTTGCACCGGAAACGTGCAGGAAGACACCCGCCGAAATTTCGATACTTCTTCCACCTCGTTAACCGCGTTTTCGCGGTCTGGCGCTTTTGAGGATATTTTTCAGTGCTTTTACTGTACGAAATATCCCTCGGTCTTTATCGTTTCGATTATCTCGCAAACGCTATCGTTACACGTCTTATCGTCGGTAGCCTCTACCATTATACGGATAAGTGGCTCTGTGCCGCTCTTACGTACGAGAACGCGTCCGCTGTCACCAAGTCTTGACGAAACCTCGTCTATCTTGGCTTTGACGTTTGCGTTATTTACCGTACCGTCAAGATCGGTAACTCTGACGTTTTTAAGAAGTTGCGGATATACGGTAAAGCCTTCAGACAGCTTACTTGCAGGAAGCTTACTTTCCATAAGAGTTTCCATAAGCATTATCGAGGTGAGAATACCGTCTCCCGTCGTTGCGTATTTACTCATTATGATATGTCCACTCTGCTCTCCACCGAGTCTGTACGACTTTTCAAGCATACGCTCGTAAACGTACTTATCTCCGACTGCCGTCTGCTCGTAGTTAATACCGAGCTTATCAAAGGCCTTGTAAAGTCCGAGATTAGACATTACCGTCGTAACTACCGTGTTACCCTTAAGCTTTCCTTCGCTTGCGAAATTCTTGCCGAGGATATAAAGTATGTGGTCGCCCGTAATAACGTTACCCTTCTCGTCAACTGCGATGCAGCGGTCTGCGTCACCGTCGAATGCAAATCCGATGTCGAGTCCGTTTTCAACGACTACGTTTCTCAGCACCTCGATATGCGTTGATCCTGCGTTTACGTTGATATTGACTCCGCTCGGCTCTGCGTTTATAACGAAGGTCTTTGCGCCGAGTGCCTCGAACACGCTTTTCGCGATCATCCAGGAGCTTCCGTTTGCACAGTCAAGTCCTACGTTTACGTTTCTGTACGAATGTGCCGCGAGCGATATGAGGTATCCAACGTAGCGGTTTCTTCCTGCGGTATAGTCAACGATACGTCCTATCGACGTTTCGGTTGCAAAAGGAAGCTCTCCGTTTTCACCGAGGTCTCCCGCATCTCCGTCGAGATATTTTTCAAGAAGGTCGATAACCTCGTCCTCCATCTTCTCGCCGCGTCCGTTAATAAGCTTGATACCGTTATCGCTGTACGGATTATGGCTTGCCGATATCATTATTCCGCAGTCGAACTCGTCAACTCTCGTTACGTACGAAACACCGGGGGTGGTAACAACGTGAAGCATATATGCGTCTGCGCCCGATGCGGTAAGTCCCGCAACTATCGCGTATTCGAACATATAGCTCGAGCGTCTCGGATCTTTTCCGACTACCGCGCGACATCTGTGTCCGTCTTTCCCGAAGTATCTGCCGAGAAATCTGCCGATCTTATATGCGTGATCTGCGTTAAGATTTACGTTAGCTTCTCCTCTGAAGCCGTCCGTTCCAAAATACTTTCCCATTTGACTTTTCTCCTTTCGTTTAATTTTCGTTTTTTCGCTCGACCCTTGTTCCGTCGGGCTTTACTATCGTGTCGCTCTCAACAAGGCCTCTCACTCCGCTGAGCGGATATACAAGACATCTTCTGCCGATGACCGTTCCGGGGTACAGAACGCTATTGCATCCGACCTCTGAAAAGTCTCCGAGAATGACACCCATTTTGCGAAGTCCGGTGGATATTTTCTCGTCGCCGCATCTTACGTTGACCGTCTTTTTATCGAGACGGAAGTTCGATGCAACCGCACCTGCTCCCATGTGGGATTTATATCCGAGAATACTGTCTCCCACGTAGTTGTAGTGAGGAACCTGAACGCCGTCCGAAACTATCGCGTTTTTAAGCTCGCACGAGTTGCCTATCACAGCGCCGTCTCCGACAAGAACGCTTCCGCGTATATACGCGCAGTGTCTTACCTCGGTGTTTTCACCGATGACACAAGGTCCGCATATCAGCGCGCTCGGAGCGATCTCTGCGCTCTTTGCTACCCAGACGTCATCTCCGATGCAGATGTACTTTTCCTTGTCGAGCTTCTCTATCACGTCCTTTACGCACTCCTTGATCTTGGGGAGCGCCTCCCACGGATATTCAAAGCCTGACAGCATCTCACCTGCAAGGGTATGCGAAAGGTCGATAAGATCCTTTGTTTTAAGCGAGCATTTCTCTTTTTCCATTGATTTCCTCCTTTCGTAAAATATTAAAACCCGCCTCATTACATTATAACCGATAAGCGCTCTCTTGTCAATGAAAAACACTAAAATAATGTAAATAATATTATATATTATATCTATTTCTTCCAAAACCCTCTATTTATCAAAGTTTTTTGCTTTTTCCGTCCCCGTTGTACTTGATTTTGACATATATATATGGTAAAATAAGGTTTAAGCATTTTATTTTATCGGGAAAATACTCCCGATCACAACGGAAGGACCATTTAAAATGAAAAGAATTTTATCCCTTGTACTTGTCATACTGTCTATATTTACTTTCGCGTCCTGCTCGCGCGAGGAGGGCGAGGCTCCCCTTGGAATGATCAAGGCGTCGAGCGATGCCTCCGAATTTTATCTTTACGTCCCGAAGGATTGGGAGGTAACCACCGAGGAAAACTCTCTTATGGCGTCCGCACGCGCATCCGAGAGCGACCCGAGTAACATCACGATGATAGGCTTTGAGGACGGAAGCGGCGAGTACGCAGATGTTGACGCCTTCTGGGCATATTACAAAAACGAGCTTGCAAGTCGTATCTTCGACTTTACAGGAGAGGGCGAGGAGAGAGCGACCACCTTTAATCTCACGCTTGACGGCGAGGGCGCGATAATCGACGACGTCCCCGCAAAGAAATACGAGTACAGCGGCAAGATCGCAGGAAGCGACTTTTACTACACGATGCTGATTGCCAAGTCCGGCTCTGTTTTCTACATCTTCACCTACACCTCTACCCCGTCGCTTTACGAAAAGCACAAGAGCGACGTTGATGCTCTTATCGAGTACATTGAATTTAAGTGATCCGAAAGGAAAAAACAGCTTGAAACACGAAATATATCTTGACAACAGCGCAACGACTCCCCTTTGCGATAGCGCGCTGAAGGCGATGCAGACGGCGTTTGAATTTTATGCAAATCCCTCGTCTATGCACGCGGCAGGTCTTGAAGCAGAAAAGCTCGTTTCGTCCTCACGCACGAAGCTTCTTTCCGCGCTCGGACTCTCTGCCGACCGCACTCGCAGAGTGATCTTCACCTCGGGTGGCACAGAGGCAAACAATCTCGCAACGATCGGCGTACTTACTGCCAAAAGCTTTAAAAATATACCGCAGGTCATAACCACAGACAGCGAGCATCCGTCGGTGCTTGAGCCGCTTTCCTTTCTTGAGTCGAAGGGGCTTATCGAGGTTATAAAGCTCTCGACGAAATCAGGCGAAATAGACCTTCGCGAGCTTGAAGAAAGCATCTCGCCGAGAACTGTCCTCGTATCAATTATGAGCGCGAACAACGAAACAGGCGCGCTTTACGATACGAAGGGTGCGTTCGACCTTGTAAAGCGGATCGATCCGAGTATAATCACGCACACCGACGCGGTTCAGGCATTTCTCAAAACAAACGTAAATTTCAGAGCGCTGAAGGCTGATATGATAACCGTCAGCGGTCACAAGATAAACGCGCCCAAGGGCATTGGAGCGCTCGTTATAAGCGACTCTCTGATAAAGTCGAAAAGACTTTCTCCCATAGTTTTCGGAGGAGGTCAGGAGGGCGGAATACGCTCGGGCACAGAAAACGTACCCGGCATCTGTGCGCTCGGCGAGGCAGCAAAATACAACAAGGAAAAGCTCTCCGACTTTACTATAAAAACCACCGAGCTTTCCGAGTTTTTCATTTCCTCTCTTCCCTCGGAAATAAGAGTGAACAGAGCGAAAAATCACGCGCCTCACATCATCAGCATAACCCTTCCGCGCATAAAGAGCGAGACTGCTCTGCACTTCCTTTCGGGCAAGGGGATCTGCGTTTCAAGCGGATCTGCGTGCGCGTCAAACGGAAAGCACAAGAGCTACGTTTTATCTGCATTCGGTCTGTCTGACATCGACACCGACTGCACGCTCCGCATAAGCCTTTCGGACTCTGTTTCAAAGGAGGATCTGACCTTTACTGCAGACGCTCTCGACGAGGCTGTCAGAACACTCGTAAGGATACCCTAAAACAAAAAACACAAAAAGAGAATTCGTATATGAAGAGATCTATTACTGCTTTTCTTGCTCTTCTGATGATAATTTCTCTGTTTTCGTGCAAAAAATCGCAAGACTTACCTACCCTCCCGCAAGCATCTGCCGAGGAGGAAAGCAAAGTTCCCGAAAACGGCGAAAAGCTGTTTTTTGACGAAAACGGAAATCTCCGGAAGATAATAAAATACGAAAACGGCGCTATCGTCTTTATCCGTGAATACTCCGAGTCAAGGCTTCTCACAAGATACACCGAGTACACCGAAAGCGGACATTTCGTTGAGGACAAGGCCGAGGGAAATATCACCTTAAAGATAAGCTATTATGATAGTAGCGCCTCGCTTATAGAGGCTATTTCCTACGCCTACCACGAAAACGGAGTTGTTGCCGAGGAAACTGAGATCCACTCGGACGGCTCTGTAAAGGGTGCGCGCCGATTTGACGAGTCGGGCTCTATCACCGAGCGCGATTTTTACGTCCTTGACAGCGGCGGCTACCTCTTTCTTGAGAGCGCAAAATATTTCTACAAGGACAGCGGTTTTCCCGACAAAACTGCCTTTTATAAGGCGGAAAACGTTCTTTCTTCCGAGATATATTACAGTGACTCGGGCGAGGTAGAAAAGACCGTTTATTACGGCAGTGACGGGGAAATTTCCTACTACACTCTCTTTGAGTATCACGAAAACGGAGAAACGAAAAGCGAGAGCACGTACAGTGGCTACGGCGTTATCACTTCCCTTCTTTTATACAGCGAAAGCAAGGAAAAAATAAGCCTTACGAATTATTCGGAAAGCGGTCTTCCCTCCCTTATATATCTCTACGCAGAGAGCGGCGAGATAAAGGAAATATCGAGATATACAGACTCGGGCGAGCTGTCAAGCACCGAATATTTTGGCGAGGGTGGACTTCGCACGGGATCTGTATTTTACAACTCTGACGGCACAAGTCTCGTCTGTGACGCGAGCTTTTCACCGATAGAAGGCGTGCAGTACACGAAAAGCGCGGACGGCGGATACGTAAAGCGCGTATATGAAAGCTCATATATCCGCGAGGAAACTGTCTGCACAGACGGAGTAAATCTTGACACTATCCGCACCTTTGACGAGAGCGGTTATCTTTCAAAAGAGGTCATATACAAAAACGGAAGCTTTGATCTGACCCGAAGCTACGTAAGAGACGAAAACGGCGAGGTCGTCACCTACACCGAAGAGGATCTTGTCGGATCGCGCCTCACCTATCTACCCGACGGACTTCTCCTTTCGGGCGTAAGATACGTCTATTCCAAGGGCTACCTTGCAAAAAAGGTTGAATACGAAAACTCCCTTCCGACAAGCGAGACTCTTTATACCGACGGAAAGGTCGCGCTCGTTTCGATTTTCAACGAAAACGGCGTTCTTATAAAGGAAAGCTTCTACTCGTCGGGCAAGATCGCGCGGGTCAAGGAATATTACGAAAACGGCATACTGAAAAAGGATACCGTCTATAATTCAAGAGGAAAGGTCTCCTCTGTAACAAAGTACGATGAAAACGGAAACCAAATATAAAAGCAGAACTCAAAATGGTTGATGTTCTTATCGGAGAATTTGAAAATTGCCGTTAAGTGCGAGCATCGCATTTGTCCTGACAAATGCAGAACGAGCTAAGCCCAAACCCTTATAACGACAGAAATAGAGCAAGAGTACAAGGAGAAAACCTTATATTCTTGCTCTTGTTTTTCTTGTGTCGATATGTCAACTTCGTTGACTCGATATGTTCTCGCTTTGCTCGAACTCGATATATTGTCGCTTCGCTCCAATTCGAT
>JAZSKY010000050.1:0-25262 GCA_045535095.1 Eubacteriales bacterium
GGACTTCCTGATAATATGGTTTACCGTCAGCCCTTCCCCGGTCCCGGACTAGGAGATCGTTTTTTCGGTGCTATCACTCGCGACCGTCTCGAGGCTGTCCGCGAGTCTGACGCTATCCTTCGCGAGGAGTTCGCAAAGAACGGACTTGCAGGCAAGGTATGGCAGTATTTCACCGCAATTCCTGACTTCCGCTCGGTAGGCGTACGCGACAACGCAAGATGCTACGACTGGCCGGTAATCATTCGCGCGGTAAACACCATCGACGCCATGACCGCCTCGATAGAGGAGATCGACTACGCCGTTCTCCACAAGGTTACAAACAGAATCTTAAACGAGGTCAAGGGCGTAAACCGCGTGCTTTACGACCTCTCGCCGAAGCCTGTGGCTACGATCGAGTGGGAGTGATTTTCGTGTTTCAGCAAATTTGATTTATCCTCTTCGGGGCAATTTCTTTTATCCTTTCGCAATTGGATGAATCGAGCAAAATAGTAATTTTGAAGACCTTGACCACAAACCATTCGCAAGATTAGTGCTATCCTTGCCAAAATCCTTTATTTTTCAGCATATTTTGCCCTTTTTCTTCTCTTTTCGTGAAGAAGAATCCTTGCCAATCGCTTCTTTTTTCGCTTTATTTTCGGGTATGAAAACGGGAAAAAGAACGTTTTGGACGAGAAATTTTCTTGCCAAAAGTGGAGATCTCTTCACTAAAAATGCAGAGGAAATGCAGAAAGAAAAAGGATAAAGATTTTTGCACTGATGAAACTAAAAAGGAAATGTTGAGAGATTTCGCATAGCGAAAATCAACTATGATTGCCTTTGGGCAAGTTATGAGTTATGAACGGCTCCGCCGTGTTATGATTTGCCTTACGGCAAAGTTGTCTTTCACTAGGCAATCATATCATAACGATTGCGAAGCAATCTCATAACTGCAACGCAGTTGCACCATAACTCTAAACTCACAACTTTTTGCAAGATCGCGATTTTCCGGCAACACTCAAGTGCAACTCAAAGGAGCAAAAAATGATATTAGAACTAAAAAACATAGAAAAGTCCTTTGGTGAGAAAAAGGTCCTTACCGGCGTATCGTTCACCGCGGAGGGCGGAAAGGCGTTCGGTCTGCTCGGGCGTAACGGTGCGGGCAAAACTACGTCTATACGTATTTTAATGAACGTTTTTCCCGCAAACGACGGCGAGGTCCTTATCGACGGAAGACCGATAGATTACAGCAAAGTAGGCATCGGATATCTCCCCGAGGAAAGAGGACTTTATCCCAAAAAGAAGATAATCGAGCAGCTCACCTATTTTGCAGAGCTTAAGGGCATGAGCAAAAAAGACGCGGTAACTGCGGTCGATTATTGGCTCAGACGCCTCGGCATGACCGAGTACAGAAACAAGCGTCTCGACACCCTTTCAAAGGGAAATCAGCAGAAGATACAGCTCGTCACCGCACTTGCGCATAACCCCGACATCGTCATTCTTGACGAGCCCTTCTCGGGACTTGACCCCGTAAACGCAATGCTTCTCAAAAACATCGTCAAGGAGCAAATCGAAAAGGGCAAAATAGTTCTCTTCTCGAGCCATCAGATGAGCTATATCGAGGAGTTTTGCGACAGTATTGCAATACTCAAAGACGGCGTTGTCGCCATATCGGGCGATCTTCACGACATAAAGCGCGACTATCCGCGTGACCGCCTGCTCGTCAGATGCGAAGACCCGAGCAGAATACTTGACGATTTCGGCTCCGCCTGCACCAAAACGGGCAGCGGCGAAATGCTCATTCGCCTCTCCGACCCTTCCGAAAAGAAGGCTGTTATGACTCGCCTTGTCGAAAATTACGATATAGACGAGGTAAAAGTGTTCGAGCCCTCACTTAACGACATTTTCGTTGAGTATGCAGGCGACGCGGAAAAGGAGGACTGACAAATGAAGCAGTTTTCAAAGATACTTAAATTTGAGCTTACCTCCTACGTAAAAAACAAAGCCTTCGTGGGAATCACTCTTTTTCTGGTTTTAGCGATAACGATAGTTATGTTTTTACCGAGAATATCGACTCTTTTTGAAAAAGAAGAGGTCTTAGCACCTACCGAGGACGCCCCTTTGATGCTCATAAAAGCCGATACCGAGGCGTCAGACGTGGTAAGATCGACCTTTGAGGAAGCTTTTACCGACTACAAGGTCTCCCTTACCGACGAAAGCGTTGACGCTATCAAGGAAAGGATAACGTCGGGCGAGGTCGAGTGCGCCTTCGTAATGACCGGCCCTGCAGAGTTCACCTACTACGTGAACAATCTTTCAATGTACGATATGAATGCCGACGTTGCCGTCGAGGTGCTTCAGCGCGTATATCAGATGAACGCAATGATAGGCGGCGGTATGAGTGTTGAGGACGCTTCAACTGTAATGAACGTGCAGATAAGTGCGAGCGTGGAAAGTCTCGGCAAGGATCAGATGCAGAATTTCTTCTACACGTACATTATGATATTTGCACTCTATATGGTAATTCTCCTTTACGGTCAGATGGTCGCTATGAGCGTTGCCACCGAAAAGAGCTCGAGAGCGATGGAGGTGCTTATCACGAGCGCAGATCCGATCAGTATGATGTTCGGAAAGGTGCTTGCCGCGTGTATCGCAGGACTCGTGCAGATAAGCGCGATATTCGGCTCGGCGCTTCTCTTCTACAATATCAACAAGCAGTATTGGGGAGACAACGTTATAATCGACTCGATATTCAACATTCCTCCCGAGCTTCTTATATATATGCTCGTGTTCTTCCTGCTCGGATTCCTTATTTACGCATTCCTCTACGGCGCAGTCTCCTCTACCGTTTCAAAGCTTGAGGATATAAACACCGCCGTACAGCCGATAACCTATCTCTTTATCTTCGGATTTATAGTTGCTATGATCTCGATGTCTAACGGCAACGTGGACAGCCCTCTTATGAAGGTCTGCTCGTACATACCGTTTACCTCGCCCATGGCAATGTTTACGAGAATTGCAATGAGCACGGTTGCGTGGTACGAGATAGCCGCTTCGATAACTGTCCTTGCGGCGTCCACCGTAATGATCGGCGTTCTTGCGGCAAAGATATACAGAATGGGAGTTCTTATGTACGGAAACGCTCCTAAGATCAAGGATATAATAAAACTTATTAAAAAAGCTTAAAATGCAAAAAGTGGCTTGGAAGATAATTCTTCCAAGCCACTTGCATTAACTGCGTTTTTGTGCTACAATAATCTATACACAAAACACCCAACGGAGATACCTTATGAAATTCAAGCCAAATCCGCTTCTCTACGGCGCCACAACAGATTTTTACAGCAGCTTCAAGCTGACTGTCACTATGCGTGACAAGGTTGATCACGCCGTCCTTTCGCGCGCCGTACAGACGGCAATGACGCGTTATCCTTATTTTCAAGTATCCCCCGAAAAAGAGGGTGAGAACATCGTACTTGCATTTAATCCGCGCCCCGTTCCCGTATTTGCTGACGGACGCTGTGCGGTGCTTGGCGGGAAGGAGTGCGACGGGCATCTGCTCTTTTTCGGATGCGAGGGCAATCAGATATTCTTAAACGCCAGCCACTACATCGCCGACGGAATGGGAATCGATCCCTTACTGAAAACCGTACTTTATTTATACGTTTCGGAAATATACGGCGCGGACGGTCTGCAGAAGGACAGAATCCGTATGCCGGGTGAGGCAGTATCCGACGAGGAGTACGCATACCCCTTCCCCGACACGCCCTTTGAGACACGCGGCGCGTGGCCGTCACGCAAAGCACCGAGCGAGATGTACGGACTTGATCCCGACGCATTTGACGGCGGCGGATTGTACGCATACCACCTTCACGTGCCTCAGCGCGCTATGATGGCAATGGCAAATCCCTCGGACGGAAGCCCCGTTTCCTTCCTGATCGCTATGATGTACCGCGCTATCTGTTCTCTTGACAGCTCGCTCGAGCTTCCCGTAGTGGCACACGTTCAGCATCAGTACCGTCAGGCGCTGAGAACACCTCTGAACCGCCACAGTCTTGTCAGCTACATTCCTGCCGTTTTGCAGGAGCGCACTAAAAACAGAAGCATAGAGCATCAGAACACAGTCCTGCGCGGACAGATAATTCTCGGCAGCGAGGTCTCCGAGGATCTCGGCGCGGTAAATCGCATAATAAACGCACTTCCCGAAAAGGCAAGTCTTGAAGAAAAGAAGGACGCTGTCAGAGCTTACGTTGATAGCAGTATCCGCGGCAAGACCTTCGGCATCAGCTACGTCGGAAAAATGGACTGGTGCGGCCTTGACAGATACGTCACCGACATTCACGCATATATCGGCGAAAAGCACACGAAAAATATGATGCTTATCGAGGTTATGACGATCGGCGACGATTTCACTATCAACCTTATGCAGAGCGGACGCGGTCGCGCGTACGTGGACGCCTTCGTCGATCAGCTTCGCCTTCTCGACATTCCCGTCACTCTTATCAGCGAGGAAAGATACACCCTCTGCGATACGACTCTCCCAAGCTGAAGGAGTCCTTTTTCAGAAAAAATCGTATTTTTCATTATAAATATAAAAATTTCCCTGCGTAAGGTATTGATTGTTACGCTGCGTAATGATGTAAAATAGCCTTGCAAGGAGGTAAAACAATGGATGCTTTAAATATTTCAGGACTTTACAAGAGCTTTGGAGACAAGGAGGTCCTTTGCGGACTTGACCTTGTAGTTCCGGAGCATAGCATATTTGGATTTATCGGCAAAAACGGATCGGGCAAGACGACCACTATGAAGACCGTTCTCGGTCTTTTGAAGGCGGACTCGGGCGAGATCTCTGTCTGCGGCGAAAGAGTCGTTTACGGACAGACTGCCACGAACAAATATATCGGCTATCTTCCCGACGTGCCCGAGTTTTACGGATTTATGAGCGCTCCCGAATATCTCGCATTCTGCGGAGAAATTTCGGATCTTGACAAAAAGGACGCGTCTGCGCGCATTCCCGAGGTGCTCTCTCTCGTTGGACTCGAGGGCGAAAACGGCAAGATCAAGGGCTTTTCGCGAGGAATGAAGCAGCGCCTCGGCATCGCCCAGGCTCTGCTTGGCAGACCGAAGCTTCTCATCTGCGACGAGCCGACCTCGGCACTCGATCCCATTGGCAGAAAGGAGATTCTCGATCTCCTCCTGTCTCTGAAGGATCAGACGACGGTTCTCTTCTCAACGCACGTTCTCTCGGACGTTGAGCGTATATGCACCGACGTTGCATTCTTAAACAACGGAAAAATTGAAAAAATCGGAAAAATTGGCGAGATCAAGGCAAAATACCGCCGCGACGAATTCAAGCTCGAAACCGAGGACGCCGAGGGCGCGCTCGCTTTGGAAAGCGCCTTCCCCACCCTTCGCCGTCTTGAAGGAAACGTTCTCGTTTTTTCCGAGGGAGAGTCTCTTGAATTTCAGATCCTTCGCTTTATTGCCGATAAGGAAATTCCGATCGTGCAGGTGCAGCGCACAGAGCCTACCCTTGAAGGACTCTTTATGGAGGTGTCGGGAAAATGAGATCTCTCGTTGCATTTTTAAAGAAGGAATATCTTGATCAGCTCCGCTCGGGAAAAGCGGCAATTATGGCGATGATCACCGTACTTTTCGGCATTATGAATCCCCTTATCGCAAAGGTCACGCCCTTGCTTCTCGAAGCGATGTCAGAGTCTCTTGCGGAAAGCGGAATGACAATAAGCGTAGTCGAGGTCAGCGCGCTCGACTCGTGGATGCAGTTTTTCAAAAACGCACCGATGCTTCTTATATTCTTCGTGTTTCTTCAGTCAACAATATTCACAAAGGAATACTCGTCGGGCACTCTCGTTCTTTCGCTGACGAAGGGACTTGACCGCTACAAGGTCGTGCTTGCAAAAATGACCGTACTTACCGATCTTTGGACGCTTTTGTACGCTATTTATTTCGTACTCACCCTTGTTCCGACCGCGATACTCTGGGACAACTCGGTAGCGCAGAATCTCGGACTTGCGGTGATTTGCTGGTGGCTTTTCGGCATATTCGTCATAGCCCTCGTTACACTTTTCTCGGTTCTTATGAAATCGATGGCGGGCGTGATCGTCTCTACAGGAGGAGTTGTATTCTTCTTCTCACTGATTTCGGCAATTCCGAGGATAGGAAGATTTTTCCCCACGTTTTTAGCGGACGGCTCTCTCGTTTACGGATTTGCAAAGGCGATCGACTACGTCCCGTCTCTTATCATAACGTCTGTAATAAGTATCGCCTGCTTTGCACTTAGCTTCCCGATCTTTAATAAAAAGAGCCTTTGATAAAAAGATAAAAAACACCGCGAACGCGGTGTTTTTTGTTTATTCAAGACATTTTAAGAACGCGTTTATCTCATCTCTTGATTTGAAAACAACGATTCTTTTATCGCTGTATTTTTCAAGCATTTCGATAACGGTCGGGCGGCTTTCGGTGTTGTATTTTTTGACAAATTCGATAAAACCGTCACCGCTGTCGGAAAGCACGCAGGGCATATCGCTTCGCTCCCTGCCGCGCCTCTCTCTTATCCCCTCAAGGCAGACCTCTGTCGGAAGATCAAGGAAAAACACGGTGTCGCATTCCTTTATTCGCATTTCCATCGTGGCGGCGTAATTTCCGTCGATTATCCACTCGTTTTCAGAGAAAATTCTTTGCAGATGTTCTACAAGCTCCTGCCTTGTGACTGTGGTTTTATCCGCCCTCCAATACATCATATCGAGATGATAAAGGGGTATTTTCGTTTTGCCGTGAAGCGCCCTTGAAAATGTGCTTTTTCCGCTTCCGGGACAACCGATAACGATGATTTTTTTCATAATTATTCTCCGTTTGATCTGCTGAAAAATCGGTACGCTAAAACGAGGCCTGCGGAAAGAAACATTCCGCCAACGATGTCGCTGAACCAGTGTACGCCCGACAGAATGCGAAATACGACCGTAAAAGCTGTAAAAACAGTTATCAGCACGCACAAAAATCTTTTCGTAAAGGAATTTTTTATCCGTACTCTCACCTGCATTGCCGCGGACGGCATAACGCACAGAGCAAGAAGCGTAGTTGACGACGGATACGACGCCTCAAGATGCCCGTCTATCAGAACGGGACGGTAATTTATCTCAAGGCATTCAAAGATCAAAAATGCCGCGGCTGTCGCAAAATACAGACCGCCGAGGATCAGAATATCACGATCGACCTTTTTGATATTTTTTCTTTTTATCCACTCACCAAGACCGAGAAAGCCGAAAAACGCGGCAATTACTATCGGAATGATTCCGAGATAATCGGTGATGATATAAAGGGTGAAATTCACTCCGAAAAGGTCGCGAAAGAGCGAATTGACTCTTGCAAGGCCGACGCTTGAGCCGAGCGGCCCGATATCCGAAACGTCAACGAAGATAACGAGCAAAGTCCAGATAACAAAGGACGAAAGCATCGCAAGTGATAAGTACAGATCTTTTTTGTTTTTCATTTTTAAGTCCTCTTTTAAAATACTCGGCAGGATGCCTGATTATATTTTAAAAAAGGATCGGGCGAAATTCAAGAAACGCCCCGTCACACCTGCGACACTCTTCGTGTCAGAAGGAGTCCGATTTTTATAGCGAGTATAAAAAGCGTAAATATTGCCGCATACGGCTGACTGCTTATAACGAGCAGAGCGAGAAACGAAAGAGAAAGCGTCAGCGAGACCTTTTTCTTGATTTTTGCCCATGTTTTACTCTCGCAGCTCTGCATAGCAAGGGTGAAAACTCCCCACGAGACTAAAAGTGCGACAAATACAAAGTAAAGCGCGATAAGACACAGATTTGCCGCGTCAAGACTCAGCAGCGCTCTGCTCTCGAGCGCCTCCGCCGTCCTTTGCGCGAAGAACGGGAGAAAAAGCAGCATAGCTACCGAAATATCGAGAAGCCCGAAAACTATGTCGCAGATGCGTCCGCGCTTTTTCTCAGAGTCCTCCTCGGCGGCGCGGAGAAGCTCGTCTCCCGAGAGAAGATCGTCAAGCGTGATGCCGAAGAATTTTGACAGCGCTCTCAGTGACTCTATATTCGGGTATCCCCTGCCCGACTCCCATTTTGAGATAGCCGTACGCGAGACGAAAAGCGCCTCGGCAAGAGACTCCTGAGTCAGACCTCTGTTTTTGCGAAGATCTTGTAATTTTTCACCAAATTCCATAATAAACACTCTTTAAATCAAAAGTCATTTGCAAAAGGGACACGCCCCTGCCCGTATATTTTAGCACATATAGACTGTAAATACAAGCACTTTAATAATTAAAAACGCACCTGTGCGCTCACGGGTGCGTTTTTTCCTTTAAAGCTGTGAAATGAAGGCGAACGTTCTGTCGTCTGCGCCCTTCACACCCTCGTGACCGTAGTCGGGGTAAATGATTACCTCTTTTTCGGAGGTTATCTTGTTATACGCGGCAAACTGTGTGGACGGAGGACAAACGTTGTCCATAAGTCCGGTCTGCATCATAACCTTCGCTCTGATTCTCGGAGCGAGGAACTGAATGTCGATATATCCGAGCTTTTCAAATATTTCAGCCTCTCTTTCGTGAGTGGGATCGAAATTTCTGAAATAGTAGCGGAGTCCCTCGTACGCGCCTCTGTCAAGGTCCATATCCCAGACTCTCTTGTAGTCGGAAAGATAAGGATAGTTGGGGGCGCAGAGCTTTATTTCGGGAACGAGCGCCGCGCAGACGATCGAGAGTGCGCCTCCCTGCGAGCCGCCGAAAACTCCGACGCGTCTTTCGTCAACGTAGTCAAGTCCCATTATGATTCTTGCGAGCATTGCGGTATCAAGGAAAAGATCGCGGCAAAGAAGATCCTCGGGGCGACCGTCAATTCCTCTCATAAAGGGAGTGGAATGTGTCGTGCCGGGTACTCCGCCGACGTCCTCGGAGAGTCCGCTCTGACCGCGGCAGTCAAGCGTTGCGATGAAGAACCCCTGCGATACGTACGAAATGAGCGAGCTCCACGACTGTCCCGAGCCCGAGAGTCCGTGGAAGGAAAGAACTGCGGGAATCTTTCCCTTTATATTCTTAGGACGCGCGAATTTGGCGTAGATAGTGGCGTTTTTAGTCGATTTGAAGCGAAGCTCGAAGAACTCTGCAACCTGCGACTGATAGTCGTAGGGCTTAAACTCGGCTTTCGGATCAATGGCTCTCATTTCCTCGAGCGAGCGATCCCAAAATTCGTCAAAATCTGCGGGACGGGGACTTCTTCCCTGATATTCGCGCAGTTTTCAAGTGGCATATCTATAAGTGGCATTTTCGTTCTCCTTTTACGGTGATTTTCAAGTAGAGTGTAGCACCCTCTCCCCTCTTTGTCAAGCCGAAAGGGTACACTTTGTCCGCTCGGCGCCTAATTTGTGAATACTACACAAATTAGAGGCTTTAATTTTTACGTTTAACACAAAAAATTTGTCGAAAAATATTTACTTTTGAAAAAAGTCGTGATATAATATTATAAAATAATATTAAACGCAGAATTTGTAAGAATTTTGTCACAATCCGAGAGTTAAAATAGACGTTATCACAAGAGAGTGTTTTTTTGTTTAAGAAAGGAGAAAAAACATGATCAAAAGAAAGTTTTTCAAAAGGACGGCTGCCATACTTCTCGTTATGGCTATGACGATCTCCCTCGGGAGCGCCCTTGTTTCACATGCGGCAACCGCCGATCAGGCGTACACGTTTGAAAGTGACAGCGTCACTCTTGACGACTGGAAGCAGTATTTCGGCGCAAACGTGCTTGATACCGAAAACGCAGGACGCATCTGGAATGACAAGAGCGTATTTACAGATCCCTCAATTCTCGGAAGCCTCAACGATATGGCGGGAAACCCCGTTTCCCTCTCCGTCGGTGAGAACAACTTCCTCGTTGCTCTTTCGTCCATTGCGGCAAATAAATCTACGTAGGATATTCGCACATTCCTACCGACACGGTGCTCGTTCTCGACATCTCCGGCTCTATGGGTCCCGGATACGGAACGACCTACAACGATGCGGTAGCAGATATGGTTACTGCGGCGAATGCGGCTATCACCAGCCTTCAGGCGCTCAACAAGCATAACCGCGTAGGTATCGTGCTCTACTCGTCCTCCTCGCAGGTGCTTCTGCCCCTCGACAGATATTCGACGACCAACACCGAGACCTACAATAACGGAACTCCGAACGACAGCTCGGACGACAAGGTTATAAACGTATATCTCGAGACCAACAGAAGCGAAAACGAGATCTCGATCGCGTCCGACGTTAAAAACGGAAACGGTCAGAACGTTTCTACCAAGACTGTTGACGTTACGGGAGGTACCTTCACTCAGGCGGGTATCGACGAGGCGATGGATATGTTCCTCGATGTTCCCAAGGACGATACCGTAATCTCGGGAAGCGACTTCCAGAGCGGAACAGAGCGTAAGCCCGTTATCGTTCTTATGTCGGACGGTGCGCCCACCTATGCAAGCTCCTCATACACAAGCGTTGGCAGATCCAACGTCGGTGGCGGAAGCAACACAAACGAAAACATTCGTTTCCTTACTCAGCTCACCGCCGCTTATGCAAAGGCAAGGATCTCAGAGCATTACAATAATACCGAGACTCTCTTCTACACCCTCGGCCTTGGCGGAAGCTCGTCCGTTCTTGATCCTAACGATGCATCGAGAAACGAAAAGAACCTCTGGTCGAGCTTTATAAACCTTAGTGACAACGAGACCCTTCTCGTTGCGCAGAGAGCAGTTTCTCCCTCTGACTACATTACCTCGGTAGATGACCTCTACTACGTCACCGAGGCGTTTGAGGCAACCTCGAAGTCCTCGCTTTACGCCACTTTCGAGAAGATAGTAAACCAGATCATCATTCAGTCTCTTTACTCGCCCACAAACGTAAACACGACCACCGACTTCAGCGGATTTATCACCTTCACCGACACTCTCGGCGACTATATGGAGGTCAAGGAGGTAAAGGGTATCCTTCTCGGCGACACCCTCTTCTCGGGATCACACTTTGCACAGGTTGCAATGAGCGGTACCGGATCGCTCGGTACTCCCGAAAACCCGACCGACCTCGGAACTAAATTCGTTCTTGCGGTAATTCAGCGTCTGGGACTCGATCAGATGACCAATCGCTTCCCCACCCACGATGACAGACTTGCAGAGGCAAGATCGCTCATCAACCTCGCTTATACGCACGGACAGGTCTCCTACAACTCGGCAACCGGTGAGTTCAGCAACTACATCGGCTGGTACGCAGATGCAGACGGCAACTACGTCGGATTCTGGGATCCCGAGCATTCGCACGATCAGGTCCCCGAAAACGCAGTATATACAAACAAGTGCTACGGAATGCTCGGCACGGTTAAGGACGGCTACCGCGAGAGCGATATGCTCTACATAACCATTCAGGTCCACACCGAGATCGCAAGCGGCAAGCAGACTGTTGTCTTCAAGATCCCCTCCTCGCTTATTCCGGTTGTTTCGTACAACGTAACCATCGAGGGAACGTCTCTTGACAACGCAGGTGACATTTCGGTTGAGATCGACACCGCAGATCCTATCCGCCTTCTTTACGAGGTCGGTCTGCGCTCGGATATAAACACCCTCAACATCACCGAGAAGGTTGATGCGTCGTACAGAAGTGCAGACGGCACTTACACCTTCTATACAAACGATTTTGACAATCAGATAATTCTCGATGCAGAGCAGAACGAGGACGAGGATTCGCACATCGGCGAGCCCGGTGTCAACACCTTTGCGAACTTCCACCCCTCGCTCGAAAACGAGAGATACTATTACAGCGTAGATACGCCGATCTACGTACGCAGCGGAAATAACTACACTCCGTACAGCGGCGCTGCCGCACCCGGTGAGATCAACCTCACACAGCTTCCCCTTTACCGCGAGTACACTCACTTCAAGTTTGACAGCGCAAGCGGCAAGTGGATGCTCTACACCGAGTATGCGCAGATACACCACGCAACACTCGTCAGCGCAGAGCGTTACACCTCGGGCAGCGAGGAGGGCAACTGGTATATTCCCGCAGGAACTATCCACCACAACCTCGATGCAAGAGAAACCCGTAAGGCAAGCAGCGTAAACGACGTTCAGTACGTCACCTTCCCCTTCATTCACGAGCAGATAGCTCACGAATATCACATTGACGTTGTTCTCGGAAACAACGGTAAGCTCGTAGCTACCCCCGCTACCGCGATCAAGCTCACAAAGACTGTTGACGATTCGATCACAGATCTTAACTATATGTACTACTTCGTAATCAGCGGCGTCACACCCAGTAAGCTCGTACACCTTGTAAAAGAAAGCGCAAACGGAACCTTAAATTACAGCTCCTATTCCTCTGACAGAAACGGAACGATAGGCGTTTACGTCCGCGCAGGCCAATCGGTCTATCTTACTGATATTGACGAAGGCAGCTACACCGTTACCGAGAGCTACACTGCAAATGATAATTTCCACGTAAAGAGCATCTCGGTAAACGGCAGTCAGGTCAGCGGCGAGAACGTTGCGAGCGTTTCGGGCATCGTTGTTGAAAACCAAAAGGTTACCTCGGTATCCTTTGAAAACACTCTCGGCACAGGAACACCGCAGGAAAGCTACCTTGTAGTTTCAAAGAACGTAACCCACGATTTCGGAGACGAATACGTTGTAGATCCCGACAAGACCTTCCCGTTAAGCATCGATCTCGGCTCGTCCTACGCAGATCAGAGCGTAGAGATACACAGTACAAAGCAGAGCGCCGCTATAAGTCAAACGGCAGATGCAAACGGTGTTATCGTTTACGATATAACAAACGGCGAGCATATCACCCTCTCGGTAAGAGTTGGAACTGAGATAAGCGTCAGCGAAAACCTCGGAAATGCTTACCCCGGATTTAAAACACCCGCAATCAGCTATACAAACGGAAATCTCACCGGAGATGCGGCAAAGACGATAGTTGCTGACAGCAACCTCTTTGTAAGCGTGGTCAACGATTACGAGGCGGCGCCCGTATATCCGATAAATCTCACCCTTAACGCTACTAAGGTGCTTGACGGAAGAGATTGGCTCGATTCTGACAGCTTCGTATTCGAGCTTCAGAGATATAATCCTCACGATGCAGCCTACGAAACTATCGGTCGCCTTTCGGCAACCAAGGACGCAAAGGAGCTTGACTTCACGTCCTTCATTCAGAATTACACCTTCGATCACATCGGACAGTACCATTTCAGAGTTATCGAGGTCGTAAGCGAGAGTGACCGCGTTGGCGGAGTTACCTACGATACTGTCGGACGCTACTTCAACGTTATCGTTACCGACGATCTCAGCGGAAAGCTTGCTATCACCGACGTTCAGTCGATCTCGCAGACAAGCATAAGCAAGAGCGGCGACATATTTAACGTAACTGCACACGATATTATAAACACCTACGCTCCCGCAGGAAGCGCAAGCGTTGACGTTACGATCAAGAAGGACGTTGTTATCAAAGACGCACCGAGCGGCGTTCTCGGAAACTTCGTTCTCTCGGGCTTTGAGTTCGGCCTCTACGGAAGCGACGGAGAGCTTGTAGCAAATCCCTTCGTAACCGACGAAAACGGAAGCGCACTCATAAAGCTCACCTTCGACGCAAGTGACGCAGGCGAGACCTTTGAGTACACTGTAAAGGAAATAATTCCTGCAAACGATCCCACCTACGATTACGATACTACCGAATACGTAATTCGCGTAAAGATCATTGACAATCTCGACGGAACCGTAAGCGCAGAGCTTAGCCTCTACAACGAGGAAAGCGGAGCGTTTGAGGCCGTCGCAAACAACTCGGCGGCAATAAGCTTCACTAACGAGTACGTTATCACAGATACCGTATCCAAGACGCTTAACGTTCAGAAGATAGTTGAAAACCTCGGCACGAAGCATCACGGACTCGACGGATTCATCTTCGAGCTAAAAGATGCAAACGGCAACGTGATCGACACTCTCACCTCGAATGCTTCGGGAAGAGATTCGTTCACCCTCTCCTACGGCTTGTCCGACGTTGGCAAGACCTTCACCTACACTCTCGCAGAGAAGAACACCGGTATTGCTAATATGACTTACAGTAGCGAGGTATATACCGTTACCGCAACTGTAACGCTTGATGCAAACAATACTATCGTTCTTACGGTAAATGTTAAGAACAGCGCAAATGCAGCTGTAAACGGCGACCTTGAGTTCACCAACACCTTCAACGAGGATATTTCTCCGGCAGGAAGCGCAAGCGTTGAAGTATTCATCGACAAGGCTGTATCCATCAAGGACGCTCCCGCAGGTGTAAACGGCAACCTCTCGCCCGAGGGATTTGAGTTCATTCTCACCGACGAAAACGGAAGAGAGATCGGCAAGTACACTCTTGATGCAAGCGGCAAGGCGAAGATCACTCTCACCTACACCGCAGAAAGTCACGTTGGAAACTCTTACTACTACATTCTCAAGGAGGTTATCCCGAATGACAACCTCTACGAGTACGATACCACCGAGTATCGCTTCTGCGTCAAGGTAATTGACAACCGCGACGGAACGATCAGCGCGGTTCTCCTCGGATACAACGAGGCATCGCAGAGCTACGCAAGCATCAGCGGCGACTACGTTGCAAGCTTTGAGAACAAGCTTATCGTATCTAACAAGGCTGAGATGGACTTCACGATAGTCAAGAAGATCGAAAGCACCTACGGCTTTAATCTCTCGCCCGAAGGCTTTGTATTCATTCTCAAGGACGTATCGACAGGCATCGAGATCGGACGCATCACCACCGACGAAAACGGTAGAGTATCGATCGATTGCAGCGCAGACATCGACAACGTCGGCGAGACCGTAAGCATTACTATCGAGGAGCTGAACGACGGCAGAGAAAACGTCGTTTACAGCACCGAAAAATACACCCTCACCGTAAGCGCAGTGCTTGACGAGAACAATCAGGTCGCTCTGATCTACTCGATCAAGAATTCGGCAGGAGAGGACGTGGGCGGCACAGAGCTTGAGTTCACGAACGTTTATAACTACAACGAGGTTCCCGATACGGGAGACAGCACTCTCCTTTCGGTAGCTATCGCGACTATGCTCCTCGCCCTCGGCGTGGCAGTTCTCGGAACTAAAAAGAGAAAGCGCGTTTAAGATTAAATAAAAAATAAGACGGCAATGCCGTCTTATTTTTTTACATTTTTGCAAAATTGTGTTGTAAAAAAGAATCTTATGTGCTATAATCAAGATGTAAGGATATTTTACGGTCAAAACCGTATAAATTGAAAGGAAAGTTTAAAATGGAACTCGTAGCTAACAGCGGAAAAGAACTCATTTGCACCTTTGAGGGAACTGACTATGCAAGACATGCGGTCAAAACGCACTTCGTTGAGATCGGAGAGGACTATATCGAGATCATAAAGCAGTACGTTGAGCCTATATATCAGGAGGGCGATTTCATCTCGATAAGCGAGAGAATCATCGCACTCTGCCAGAGAAGAATCGTCACCAGAGAGGAGCTGAAGATCGGCTTCTGGGCGAAGTTCCTCTCCAAATTCGCTTCCCACCCCGACACGGGCGTAGGAGTCGGCGAGACTATCAAAATGCAGTACGCGATAAAGAAATGCGGACTTCTCAAGGTCCTTTGGGCGGCATTTGCAAGTGCTGTCACAAAGCTCTTTGGCAAGCGCGGAGTATTTTACGAAATAGTCGGACCCGAGGTTGCAGGACTTGACGGATTTTACGATCACGTATGGTCGGAATACCGCGACATCGGAATCGAGATTCCCGAAAAGCCCTTCGACGTTTGCAACGAGATCAAGGAAAAGCTCGGCATTTCCTGCATGATCGTTGACGCAAACGATCTCGGTCAGGAGATACTCGGCTACTCGGACGACCTCAAGGGCAACGAGGCTCTTCTCAAGACGGTTATCAAGGACAACCCCACCGGTCAGGGCAGACAGCAGACTCCTATCGTGCTTATAAGAAAGGTTTAAGTCTGAAAAAAGGTTAACGTTATGATAGATTACGAAATAGAGGGCGGAAATCTGCCCGTAGTTATATGCCACCCCGTAGCGGGACAGACCCTTTGCACCGAGCGCGGCGCGATGAGCTGGATGAGTCCCAACATGAAAATGGAAACAAACACGGGCGGCGGAATCAAGAAGATGTTCGGCAGAATGTTCTCGGGCGAGTCTATATTCCTTAACGAATATACCGCAGAGAGCGGCGTTGGTATGATCGCGTTCGCATCAAGCTTCCCCGGATCGATAATTCCCTACCACGTTACCGAGGGAAACGGAATCATCGTGCAAAAGCGCGGATTTCTCGCAATGGAAAAGGGTCTTGAGCTTTCGGTATACTTCCACAAAAAGCTCCGCAAGGGCTTTTTCGGCGGCGAAGGCTTTATTATGCAGAAGATCAGCGGAAACGGACTCGTTTTCCTTGAGATTGACGGATACTGCAAGAAATATGAGCTTTCCTACGGCGAAAGCATCATTCTTGACACGGGATACCTTGCCGCAATGAGCGAGAGCTGTACTATGGATATTGACACGGTCAAGGGATTTAAAAACGCGCTCTTCGGAGGCGAGGGACTCTTCCTCACGAGAGTTACCGGTCCCGGCACGGTTTACGTTCAGTCTATGCCTCTCGCAAACACCGCAAAGGCTATCGAGCCATATCTCGACATTCCCACGCAGAGCGAGTCAAGCGGCGACGGCGGAGGAATCAATATCCGTCTTGGAAATTAAAACAAAAAACTGCGATAAAAATCGCGGTTTTTTATTTACAAAACGATCAAAACGGTCAGCGCAGCGGCAAGTGCGAATGCACAAAAAGCCACTATCGCAACAAGCAGCCAGAACGGCAATATTTTCACCTTGAAGCGTCTTTGACATTTCGGGCAGGTGACAGAGTGCTTTCCTCTTTTTCTCGGCAGTCTGACGATCGCCTTGCAGGAGGGGCATTTCTTATAGACCTTTTTGGGCGAGTCCTTGACTCTATCGAAAAGAAGCTTCCAAAAGGACTTGAATTTCTTTTTCAGCGCGAGGAATTTGAGGTTTTCCTGATTTCTTGCGTAAATATTGCGCGAGAACATACGGAAAAAGGACCATATCATAAGAGCGGTCGCGCCGATATATATTATAAGGCTCTGCGCTATAAGATTTAAAAGATAGAGCACGATATACGTCCACAAAACAAAGTTTGAGAGCTGATCTGCTCCGTATCTGCCGTACATAAAGCGCGCAAGTCTTTCTCTGAATTTCATTTTATCCACCCTTTGTATTTTGCTATAATAACTATACCACCGAAAAATTAAAACTTCAAGAATTATTTTGAAATAATCTGTATAATAAAAATGAACCGCCCACGAAAAAGGGCGGTTCATTTCATTTTTTAATAATTTTCAGCCTTTACCTGGAAATAGGACTGGGGGTGTACGCAAACGGGGCAAACCTCGGGAGCCTTCTGTCCGATCATAATGTGTCCGCAGTTGAGGCACTGCCAGATAACGTCGTTATCCTTGGAGAATACGATCTCGCCCTCGATATTTGCAAGAAGCTTTCTGTAACGCTCCTCGTGCTCCTTCTCGATCTTTCCAACCGCCTCGAAGAGGAATGCGATGTGGTCAAAGCCCTCTTCCTTTGCTTCCTTTGCAAAGGTAGCGTACATATCGGTCCACTCATAGTGCTCGCCTGCCGCTGCATCTGCAAGGTTGATCTTGGTGTCGGGAATTCCGCCGTCGTGGAGAAGCTTGAACCATATCTTTGCGTGCTCCTTCTCATTTGCTGCGGTCTCCTCAAAGATGTTCGCTATCTGAACGTATCCGTCCTTCTTTGCCTTGGATGCGTAGTAGCTGTACTTGTTTCTTGCCTGCGATTCGCCTGCAAACGCCGCCATAAGATTGGCCTCTGTTCTTGATCCTTTAAGTTCCATTTTAAAAATTCCTTTCGTTTTTTATATTATTATCGGTTTTCAGAGCATTATATGCTTCGACTCGCCGACTTTTTCCATAATTTTTGCATCTCTCTTCTGGCTTGTGAAGAGGAACACCTGTGTTCCCGACTTTGCTACGTCGTCAAGCACGCCGAAGGTCTTTTCAAGTCTGTCGTCGTCAAGACGGGCAAACGACTCGTCGAATATCATCGGGGGCTTTTCCTTGCCGAAAAGAAGGGAGACGAGCGCGAGACGGAGGCTGACGTACGCAAGGTCCTTCGTTCCCTCGCTGAGATAGTCTATATCGCGCGTTACGATGTTTCCAACGCCGCTCGTATCAACTCCGTACGCAAGCGAGATATTCTCGTCAACGCCGAGCTGTGCGTATTTTCCGCCCGTGCCCTTGCCCATTAAGTTACTTGCATACATTGCAAGTCTGGGGGATACCTCGGTGCGGAGCTTTTCAACCGCGTCCGAAATGGTCGTGTGCGCGAGCATATAGGCATCGTGGCAAAGCTCGTATTCGTCCTTTTCTATCGTGAGACGGGATATTTCATCGGAAAGAAGCGTGGGATCCTCCGCGCTTGCAGAGAGTCTTGCGATCTCAAGATCGACAAGGCGTATCTCGTCGGACAGCTCGCGATTTTCTGCGCTTCTGCGCTCAAAATCGTGTCTTGCAGAGGACTCTGTGCCCTCCTCAAGATTTCCGTACTCCGCACTTTCCTCAAGGAATGCGCTGATCTTTTCGCGGTCGTATCCGTCAAGCGTGAGCGCGAATGCGTCGCGAGCCGACTCTGCTCTGCTTGCCTCGTCGGAAAGCTCTGCGAGTCTCAAAACGAACGCTCTTGCATCGGAAATAGTCGATTTGATGCTTTCCTTACCCGAATATTCTCTTTTCCAGCTCGAAAGAAGCTCTTTTGCCTCGTTTTCAAGCTTTTCCTTTTCGGCGTTCAGCTTCTTGCGTTTATCCTCGCACGAGGCAAGACTTCCCTCGTACACGCGCTGGCGGTACTGTCTGTCCGAGCTTGACGCAAACCTTTCTGCTATCTCGTCGGACGAGAATGCAGAATATCTATCGAGAATTTCTCTGTACTTTTTGAGGTTAGAGAAGGAATAAACGGTCATAAATACCGAAATGGCAAGAAGTGCTACGCCTGCGCCGACGGCTGCAATCCCGAGCGATGCGGCGCTGAGAGAAATGAAGAGATAAACCGATATTGCCAGAGCCAGAACTCCAAGCACGCAGAGCGAAACGCCGAGCGCGAAGGTCTTTTTGCGCTTTGACAGATAAGATTCTGCCCTCATTCTGAGTGCCTCGATGCCACCGTCCTCGTTCACCTTTTTGATGAACGCGCGATCCTCAAAGGACATCTTGCTATCGCCGAGAGCCTCTCTGTCGAGATCGTTTTGCTTTATCTGTGCGCTTATATAGTCTATTTTCGTGCCAAGCACCTCAAGACTGCTTATATACGGCTCACTCGGGACAAAACCCTCGCCTGAGTTTTCACCAAGAAATTCCTCGTGCGCGACCTTTGCCTTTTCGGCAGAGTCGCAAAGAGTATCGTAATACTCAAATCTTGAAAGCTTTTCCGTCTCCGATGCGCGCTCAAGCTGTTTTTCAAGCACTAAAAGCGCTTCCTTTTCGGTTTCAAATTTCTCAGAAAGATCTCTTCTCTCGCTTTCGCGCAAAATGAGAATGCCGTTGTCCGAGCGCGCTCTCTCGCGGCGGCGCATAAGATCGTCTATCTTATCCTCAAGATCGTGTATCTTTCCGCCTCTGCGTACCTTGTATTTTAAAATAGCGCGCGCATCGTCAAGCTTCTTCTGTGCGGCGGCTGTACTGACAGTTTCGTCGCCTGAAAAAAGCATATTTTCAATAGCGGCGCTGACAGTTTTTCCGTTCACCTTGCCGCCGTCCGCCTGACCGACGTATGCGCTCTGCGAAAACGCTTCCTCCTCTACACCGAAGAAGAGACGTCCGGGATGCTCTCCCTTGAAGCACTCAGATCCGTTTGCGAGGTCGATTATCTTCACACTCTCGCCTCCGCTGACCTTTGCCGCGGGACGTACCGAGCGCTCTATTCTGTATCTTTTATCGCCGCATCTGAAGGTGAGCGAGCCTGCCGCGATATCGTTTTCCCAGCTTTTGAAGCGGCGCGCCTCGGAAAGAGACGAGCTTTGCGATGCTTTTCTGCTGAGTCCGTAGAAAATAAACTTGATAAATGCGCCGAGGGTGGTCTTTCCCGCCTCGTTAGGGCCTTCAATTATGTTGATGCCCGAGTCAAACGAGCAAGCGAAATTCTTATACGAGCCGAAGGACTCGATAGCAATACTTTCAATATACATATCTTTTCCTCCGATCACTCAAAATCTATTATCTCGCCGCCGGAGAGCGCGGCAAGTCCGTATCTGAGCGCCTTGGACGCTATCGCGCGCTCGCGCGGATCGTCACTTTTAAGCTTCGGGAGAAGCTCTCTGAAGAATGCGCCCTTGACAGTCAGGTCTCCTGCGAGATATTCGCAGTCGAAAAGGGGGACGGTCTCGTTTACTATCTCCGTAAAGAATGTTTCGGGAAGAGCGGCGCGGATCTCGTCCGCGTTCACCTTCGCCTCGGGAGAAACGTCACCCGTTATGATAACGCGAAGAAGGGTGCGCTCGTCACAGGATGTGCGCGAGATGGCGTCTGCCACTCTTGCACATATCTCTTTATCGTCAGACGCGCCCGTAACGCTTACCTTTTCCACCTTGTAAACTCTCGCGGCAAGAGGCACGAATTCGCTGACAAGCACCGCTCTCAGGTTTTTCTTTTCAAGAGTTGAAAAGATAGCGCCCCGCTCTCCGCAATCGTGGAAGCTGAGTCCCTCGAGCGAGCCTGAGTATGCGTAGTAGGTATCCTCGACCTTTAACAGCTCGGTGCCGTTATGGACGTGACCGAGAGCCACGTAGTCAAACCCCGACTCGCCTATCTGCGAGAGCGTGATAGGACAGTTTGCACTCGTTTTACTGTAAATATCTGCGTGCGCGCAGAGGATATTGATGCCGTCTCCGCAGTAGTTAGCGCCACCCGAAAGAGGGCTGTACTCAAAGCTCTGCGAGTTGAAGGCGTAGCCGAAAACGTTTACAGTTTCGTTATCCTCGCCCACGTTTTCAAAGGTGATCTTTTCTATTGACGTGCTTTTAAAAATATGCACGTTGCTCGGAAAATCGGTCTTTTCCCACACGCTGTCGGGCGAGTAGTAATCGTGATTTCCCGGTGTGATTATGAATCTGCATTCGGGATACGATGCAAAAAGAGAAGCCGCGAGATCGAGCGTGTTTTTAGTTACGTTTCGTCTGTCAAAAAGGTCGCCCGCGATAAAAACGAAATCTGCTCCGAATTTCTTTGCCTCGTCTATAAGGCGCGAAAATGTCTCGCGAAGCTCGGCGCGGCGCTTTGCCGCCTTTTGTGCGTTTTCCATCGCAAACGGACTGTCAAGATGAAGATCCGCGGTGTGAACGAATTTTATCATATAGCACCTCTCCCTGTTTTTATGATTTTATCGTACTTAATTATAATATACCATAGTTTTTGCCGAATTTCAACAATTTTTTATCCAAAAAACGCAAAAAACGGAAAGAATATAATTCTTTCCGTTTTGTCTTTATTTCTTCGTTTTTGAGCAGTCTCGCTTTGAGCATGAGGGTATCATAATAAGAGTCAGTATGACCGCCGCAAGCGCAATTATTATCGCGATAATGAGTCCCGTATAGTTGAATTTTCTGCCGCTTTCCTCATTATCCTTTGTGACGTCGTGTCCCTCGTCAGGCTTGGCGTTTTCCTTGTCAGGCAAGATCTCAGGTGTCTCGTCAGGGGTGTCATCGGGAGCAGGTACTGTCTCGTCCGGCGTGGGGACTATTCCCTCCCCTACGTCACCGTTATCCGTATCGGGAATAAGATTCTCGCCCTCGCGGATAATATCTTCGCCGATCTTAGGGAGGCTATCGTTTGCCGCGCAAGCAAACGACGAAAGCGCGCATATCAGCGCAAAACAGACGAAAAACGAAAGAAGTCTCTTTTTTATCTGCGTATTCACTATTATAAATTCCTTTCATTTGAAATTCATAAATAGTTTTAGCAAAAAAGAGACTTTTATTTACGTTTATTTTTTCCTTATTTTTTACGCGCAACGAAATAGTGCCTTTCGTCACATTCGGATATGCTGATTCCGTCCTTTTTCGAGAAATCAAAATCGGGACTGATAATGCAGACCTCAAATCCGTTTTTCTCAAGAAGGCTTGTCAGCTCGAGGTCGGTATAGAGATACTCTCTCTGCGTTTCGCCGCTTCGTGTATAGCTTCCGTCAGGATTTTTGATAAAGAACGTAAGGTCAAAATCGCAAAGACGTCTGCGGCTTGAATAAAAATTCTGCCATACGCAGAAAACGTCCTTTTCATCGTAGGTGTAGCTATTATTTCCGTATATATTTTCAAATTTATATTCGGTATTAACGTCGAAAAAGAGGTATCCGCCGCTGACGATATGCTCGCTCGCGCGAGCAAAAAAGCTATCGAGCGCGGCAAAGGAAGAAATATAGTTCACGCTGTCAAGACAGCAGACGGCGGCGTCAAAGCACTCACCGAGCGTAAGAGCGGTCATATCCTGACAAACAAGCAGAGGGTAAAATCCCTCGTCCGCGCAGCTTTTCTGTGCTACCGAGAGCATTTCGCTTGAAAGATCAACGCCCGAAACGCGGTAGCCGAGTCTTGCAAGGGCGAGAGTCATTTTCCCCGTACCGCAGGCAATATCGAGAATGCTTGCCTCGGAGGTGACTCCCTTTTTCTTCAAAAATTCGGATATTTCACGCGCCCACTCGCCGTATTCGACGCTATCGTTGAGGCGATCGTAAAACTCCGCAAGAACGTCGTATCCCATATCAGATGTCACTTTCCCCTGTTTCTTCGGGCGATGCGTAGGCATCGTAGATCTCTCTGTGCGATCTCTTTTCGGGAAGGAAGCTCATAACTCTCACTATCGCGTAAAGCCCCATAAAGAGAACCACGCCGTAGTATCCAAGCTCATAGTTAAGAGGATATATCTTGATAAGCACCGAGCAAACGCCTGCAAATCCGCTTGCGATACAAAATACCGCGCTGAGCGAGGCGAAGAAGAAATACTTTCTGAAGCTTCCGCGACCGAATGCAAATCTTATTTCGTTCATCAAAAATATTGCAAATACGCAAACCGCGCAAATAACGGTTAACTTTCTTGCCGACATTACCCAGTCGGTGACGTCAAAATAGAGTCTGAGAATATAAAGAAGAGTCCAGACGAGGGTGACGCATCCGAAAAGGGGATCTACTCTCTTTTTCATTGCCGCAACAACGAAATATATAGGCGCAAAAAGAGAAAGCGGAATGAGCAGTCTGTAACAAAGAAGGGCGACCTTCATTTTCTCGGTAACGTTTTCGATATTTGCAATTCCGTGTCCGACACCGTACTGAAGGTCTATCGGGCCGAGAAGGAAATAGAGCGCGAAGATAGACACAAATTCGGCAACGAGGATAAACGATATTATCGTCTGCGCCCGGTAGCTGCATTTCGGGAGGATCTCTCCGTCTGCGCGAGAGGACATATTCATAGCGCCAAACAGTGCCACTCCGACGGCCAAAAGCGCGAGAACGACGAGGCACGCAGTAGGCGCGCCGTTTTTATAAAGTCCGTTTTCGGCAAGATAGGTGCGGTTGAAAGTAGTAAGAAGCACTGCCGCGCAAGCCGATAAAACAACCGTGGAAACTACCGCGGTGTTTATACGAAGGGTCGTGGCGTGTCTTCCTTTTCCGAACAAATTCATTATATATTTTCCTTTCAAATAAGGGGATAATCTTCCATACCAGAGTATTATACACTAAAATCGACAAGATTTCAAGTGTATTTTGATATTTACAAAACAAAAAACGCGGCGCTTTTTCTCTGTTGTTCCAAGCGGAGAATTTGCGGGCACAAAATGTCGGCAGAGAAAACACTTGTTTTCTCTGCCGATTTGTGTTATAATGGAAATGATAAAACTTTGGAGGAGTAAGTATGTCGCTTGATTACAACGAAAAGATTATTACTCTTGCAAGAAATCTTCGTAAGAATGCAACACCGCAGGAAAATCATTTGTGGTATGATTTCCTATCAAAATATGAAATCAGATTTCAAAGGCAAAAAGCCATAGACAATTTTATTGCAGATTTTTACTGCCACAAAGCAAAACTGATAATAGAAATTGATGGGGCGCAGCATTATACCGAAGAAGGCAGACAAAAGGATGAATTTCGCACGGAAATACTCGAAGGATATGATCTGAAGGTCATACGGTTTACAAACCGACAGACCAACCCAAACTTTCGTGGTGTCTGCGAGTATATCGATGCCGCCGTGAAAGCCTCCCTCCGAGAGGGAGGGGGACCGCGGCGGGGTTCCCCGAAACGAATGAAATGAGTTTTGGGGGTTCTCGCGTTAGCGGTGGAAGGAGCCTGCGTAACTTTAAGTTCGTGCCAACTTCATTGTAACGCACTCTCCCTCAGTCGCCTACGGCGCCAGCTCCCTCCCGGAGGGAGCCTTTGGGGCCGCGCACCTTAGGGGTATGGGCTTAGCCCTGTGCCTTTGTAATACAAAGGCGAAACTTGCGATAAACAGAGATAAAAACAATATTGCAGAATTGAGAGGTGCTAAAAAATGGAAAACAATATATTGTTTGATGATTGGGAAGTGAGGCGCGAAGGGAACTTTAATCGTCGAAAAAAAGACTATAATATAGCTTCTGTTTGCATCGGCGTTTTGTGTTTGTTTTCTGTTATTGGAATGACATTTCACTGGTTCTGTGCTATTTCTCTCGTCTTGTCGTCAATAACATATCTGTTTATTTGGCTTGAATGGCTAAAAATCAAAAATAATCACCTGGTTATAAGAAGCAATCAAATAGAAGTTACTAATAGGTTTAATAAAACAGCAATATATAAAATACAGATTGATGAATTGACAATAGAGCTGCGACATTCTTTTAATGCGAGAAGCGGCGGCATAATTTTATTGTTTTGTGATAAAGATATGCGTACGATTATTAAATATGAGGATATGTTAAATCATGCTGCGCCGTATGGATTTGAAAAAACAAACTGGGAAAAAGGACTTGAAAAATTAGGTGTAAAAATAATTGACCAAACTGAAATCATTAAAAACAAATAATTCTAACCATTTTGGACGCATGAAAATCCCCGACAGATGAAAATCTGTCGGGGGATTTCTATTTGTGGCGGGAGCAAAATCTCGCTGCAGCTCGGTCACGTTCGGGTTCTGACATGCCACC
>JAZSKY010000047.1:0-10434 GCA_045535095.1 Eubacteriales bacterium
CTCTTGTGTATGAGTCCGACGAGCGTAGCTCGTTGGGTTAGCGAACAAAAAACGCCACGGTGTGGCGTTTTTTGGAGCGGTGTCGCCTAAAGTAAGTCGGAGGCCAAGCGGTCTTAGGAAGACAAACTGGTAAGACAACTCCTTGGCTCACAGAACGCCATGGCTACGATCCGACTTCTCTTGTGTATGAGTCCGACGAGCGTAGCTCGTTGGGTTAGCGAACAAAAAACGCCACGGTGTGGCGTTTTTTGGAGCGGTGTCGCCTAAAGTGCGAGTTTTGGAGCACGGCTATGCCGTGAGAACAAAACGACACACGACGGCGACCGGGGAGTTGTTATATCGCTCTTGGGATAACATAGGCGCCGATTTTGGTTCAAGTCCTTTCCTCACAAAAAACATTCCCACAAAACTCCACTTTTTTCGTCAAAATACTTGTTTTTTTCTTTTTTTCGTGTTAAAATATATCGGTTAATTTCAATTTCAGTATATAAGGAGTCTTAAAATGCTTGCACAATTTTTTGAATGGTATAACGGACTTACCGACGGTCTGTGGGGATCGCTCGCTCTGTTCGTAGTCGGCGTTCTGCTTCTGATAAAGGGAGGCGACTGGTTCGTTGACAGCGCGGTTGGCGTTGCAAAGCGCTTCCGCGTGCCCGAGATCATCATCGGTGCTACCGTCGTTTCTATCGGAACAACTCTCCCCGAGGTAATGGTTTCGGTTACCGCCGCAGTTAATAATAACGGCGCTATTGCGTACGGAAACGCTATCGGATCTATCATCTGTAACACCGCGCTTATTGCGGCGCTGACTATCGCGATCCGTCCCGCGCCAGTACAGAAAAAAACGGTAATAACCCCCGTAATTTTCTTCTTCGTATCCGCCGCAATCTACGTGGTTGCCGCTTACGCCTTCGGTCGCTTTGACAGATGGCTCGGTATCGTTATGCTCCTCGTTTTCGGCGCATATATGACGATGACTATCCGCAACGGCTTCAAGAATCCTTCCATAGATCAGCACGACGAGGAAGGCGAAGAGAGTGGTTCGCTTCTTAAAAATATCATCGTACTCGTTGCCAGCGCGGCTCTTATCGCAGTCGGCGCGGACATGCTCGAGGGCTCGTCCGTATCGCTCGCAACGATGGCAGGAATTCCTACCGAGGTAGTAGGCGTTACCGTAGTTGCACTCTGCACCTCGCTCCCCGAGCTTGTAACCGCAGTTACCGCTCTTGCAAAGGGACACGGCGCGCTCTCGCTCGGTAATATCATCGGCGCGAACATCTTCAACCTCGTACTCGTTTCGGGTGCGGCGGTCACCATTTCGCCCTTCGTTATTCCCGAGGGAAGTAAGCTCTTCGGCTTTAACACCTCGCAGCTCATCGAGATACCTCTTATGATAGCAGTAATGGCAATTATGACTCTTCCTGCGGTATTTAGAGGAAAGCTCCGCCGCTGGCAGGGAGTAACCCTTCTTTGCATCTACGCGGCATTCGTTGCCCTTCAGGTGCTTATCGCTCTGCACGTGTTTTAATTATCTTTAAAATGAAAAAACTCCGAGATCTCTCGGAGTTTTTGTTTTATAAACGGTAAAAAGGTTGTAATTTTGATTTTACTGTGATATAATGATGACAACGATAAAAGCAGCGGAGGAAATAAGATGAAAAACATAACCGAGTCGCTCCACATAAAGGATATGACTCGCTCGGATAAAACGCATCTTTATATCGACTACCGCATGAGCGGAGTCGGATCAAACTCGTGCGGAGGCGAGCCGCCTATCGCAGAGTATAGAATAAACGCGGGCGAGACCGTCGATTTCAAAATCGAGATAATGCCTCTTTAAAAAACAAAAAACGGTTGTATTTTTCATTTTGCTGTGATATAATTAAAAAAAACGTTCTGCGAGGTTTTTATGTTAAAGAGTTTAATAAAAGTGCTTTCACTCGTTCTTGTAATATCGGTTTTAGGCTCGATTCTGTGCGCCTGTTCGCTTTTTGAGGAGTTCACAGTCTATTCGTGCGCGAGCGGATTTTATTTCAATAAGTCCTCTGATAAGACGTATAAGATAGAGGCGCTTGACGCGACCTCGAGCGGAAATTATTTCTATCTTGAGGACTATTTCTGCTCGGAGGAGCTTGGCGAGGAGTACGAGATAAAGAGAGGACTTTTCAAGGTCGGAAGCGTTTATCTTGCCAAAAAGAGCGACCACTATAACCCTGAGGTCTATACCTTTGAGGCGATGGATTATCATAACGACGTTCTGCGTATCACTTCAGATATGAACTACGTTGAGATCGTCTCGGACAGACCTGACGAAAACGTCAGCGTTTATATACTCGTAGAGGAAAGAGAGCTTCCCCTCGACATCACCTTTAATAACGTTCGCCTTGAGACGAAATGGGGGATCCCCGTAATGTTTTCCGCGGCGTTTACCGATATAAATATCATACTTAAGGGTGAAAATCATCTTGAATCGACAACTCCGAGCGATACCGTTGCCGCCCTCGTTGAAAGAATCAAGGGCGCTTACTCAAAGCAGGAGGAAATACACTACGCGATGGTCGAGGAGGTCAAATATCTCCTTGATACGACCGAGGGAAAGAACAGCGCGGGCGACGTTGCTCACCACTATTTCACGCACGTCACCACCTCGCTCAATCCCCTCACAGACGCCATTCTGAACGGACTTGACGATATGTTCTCGGGCAAGGAGGGCGCAAAGGGAATGGACGGCGCGCCCGCAATACTCGTCTCCAAGGGAATCTCGGTGTCGGGCGACGGCACGCTTTACGTTAAGGGCGGCTCGGGCGCATCGGGCGGAGACGCAGGAATCGGAATCTTCGGTACGTCTGACGGCGGCGCAGGCGGAAACGGCGCGAGCGGAATTTCGTGCGCAAGCTATCTTTGCACGTCGGGCGGCGTTACTGCCGAGGGCGGATACGGCGGAAGCGGCGGAGAGGCCGCAAAGGGACTTATCGGATCGGGAAGCCGCGGCGCAAAGGGAAGCGATGCTTCGGGCGTTTCGGTAACAAATCCGAGAAGAGAGGATTAAATTAAAAAATCCCGAGACCTTGGCGTGATACTCTTAACGGAGTATCACGCCAGTTTTATTCGCCTACGGCGAACTGTATTGCTACGCAGTGATATTCGGCTTACGCCGAGTGATATTCGCTACGCGAGTTTGTGGCGAATAAAATATCACTGAAGCCGTAAGGCTTCAATATCACTATTGCGATAGCAATAATATCACTCCGACGAAGTCGGAATATTACTCTTGCTTTCTCTGTAGATTTGTGCTATAATCTAATCGGGGTATGGGCTTTGCCCGATGCCAACGTTGCTTGCAACACCGTAATACAAAGGCGAAACTGGCGATAAAACGGAACGATAAATAGGAATTCATATAGCTGTTCAAACTTGAATAAAGGAGGGTGAATTTTATGGAACAAAAAAAGTATTATCTACCAATTGAAACCTCTGACGGAAAGGTTAAATTGGAAATCAATCACAATGTTGTAAAAAGGGATGACGAGGATATGCGTGTCACACTTTCCACAACTATTCAAGAAAAAAACTATTTTTATCAAACAGAAACAACCGAAGAAGCGTTAATTTTGCTTGCGAAGAATCTTCCTCAAAAGTGGTATATAAAATCCTGTATCTCCTGCCGCTATGGACATTTCTGCCCAGTTGGTAACTATGACAATGAATTGTTTTGTGTAACAGACTTTGAGCCGAAACCCCCCAGTGATTTATGGCATGTTACAGAAGATGATGGAGAACGAAAAAGCAGAAGCCGCACTTTGTTTGAATGTTGTGAAAAATATCAACAACAAACCAAAGATTATTTTACGTATAGTGACTACTATTTTGAAATAAATCAAAAAAACGAATGACAACATTGCAAATTTCAATTATTCAAAAAAACAACCCCGACAGACCTTTACAAAAAAATCTGTCGGGGTTACTTATTTGTTTACTGTGGAGCAATTCTGCACGATATGAGCAGACCAAATGGTAATTTCTCCGATAAGAATATCACGCTTTTTGGTCTCGGGATTTTCATTTTACTTTTTAAACTCCCGAATAAGCGGAGAAGCCGCCGTCAACGGGGAGAACTACGCCGGTGATAAATCCTGCAGCCTCGTTGTTTACAAGGAAGAGAAGTCCACCCTCAAGCTCCTCGGTCTCGCCGAAGCGTCCCATAGGAGTTGCCGCAAGGATCTTGCCGGTACGGGCGGTAGGAGTGCCGTCCTCGTTCCAGAGAAGCTTTGCGTTCTGCTTGGTGGAGAAGAATCCGGGTGCTATCGCGTTTACGCGGATTCCAACCTTCGAGAAGTGAACTGCGAGCCACTGGGTGAAGTTGGATATTGCCGCCTTTGCTCCCGAATATGCAGGGATCTTGGTAAGGGGCGTGTATGCGTTCATAGACGAAATGTTGAGTATCGAGCAACCCTCTCTGCCTACCATCTGGGAAGCAAACGCCTGAGTGGGAATGAGAGTTCCGAGAAAGTTAAGGTTGAATACGAAGCCAACGCCGTCAGCATCGAGATCAAAGAAGCTCTTGGTATCAGCGTCGATGTCGCCAAGCTCGAAATATTCCTTGTCTGTGGTCGCTCTCGGATTGTTTCCGCCCGCGCCGTTTACAAGAACGTCGCAAGGGCCGAGATCGGAGAGGACCTTTGCTGCTACGTCGTAGCAAATGCCCTTGTCAAGAACGTTGCACGAATAAGCCTTTGCAACGCCGCCCTCTGCAACGATCTCGTCAGCGTACGCCTGAGCCGCCTCTGCGTTGAGGTCAAGAAGAGCAACCTTTGCTCCTGCGCGAGCGAGAACCTTTGCAAAATAACTGCAAAGAACGCCGCCTGCGCCTGTAACTACTGCAACTTTTCCCGAAAGATCGGTATTTAATACGTTTTTGTTCATTTTGTTTCTCCTTTATTTCATCGACTTTTCGCAAGCCTCAAAGAGACCGTTTATGTAGGTTGCGCCAAGCGCTCTGTCGAAAAGACCGTATCCGGGTTTGCCGGTTTCTCCCCAGATCATACGTCCGTGGTCGGGGCGTACGTATCCGTCAAAACTATTCTCGCAGAGAGCCTTTACGATCTCGTAAACGTCGAGCGAGCCGCAGGAGGAGAGGTGCGCTCTTTCTTCAAACGAGCCGTCCTCCATGATCTTTACGTTTCTTATGTGCATAAACGCGATGCGATCCATCTTTGCGTATTTCTTTATCATAGCTACAACGTCGTTGCTTGCCGCGCAGCCAAGGCTTCCCGTGCAGAGGCAGAGGCTGTTTGCGGGGGAGTCAACGATAGAGAGGAATCTGTCGAGATTTTCCTCGCAGGTGATGATTCTCGGAAGTCCGAAAATGGGGTAGGGCGGATCGTCGGGGTGGATAGCCATTCGGACTCCGCACTCTTCTGCTACGGGAATAACCTTTTTAAGGAATCTTTCAAGGTTTGCCCAGAGTCCTTTCTCACCGATCTTACCGTAAGCGGTGATAAGCTCTCTCACCTCGTCCTGAGTATAGCTCGAATCCCAACCGGGAAGGTGAATGTCGTCCTTAAGAGGATCAAGGCCTCTCATCTGATCCCAGTACATAACGAGACTCGTCGATCCGTCGGGCGCCTTTTTGTCGAGCTGGGTGCGAGTCCAGTCAAAGACGGGCATAAAGTTGTAGGTTACGCACTTTACACCGTATTTCGCACAACGGCGGATGTTTTCGCAGTAAACGTCGAGGAGCTTGTCGAGGTCTCCGCGTCCGAGCTTGATATCCTCGTGAACGGGGATAGACTCAACGACGTCGAAAATAAGACCGCTGTCCTCACATTCCTTCTTCATTTTTGCAAGACTTTCCTCGGGCCATACCTCGCCGGGCTTTACGTCGTAAACTGCCGATACTATCGAGCGCATACCGGGAATCTGCGAGATGTATTCAAGCGAGATGGGGTCGCTCTGTCCGTACCAACGGAAAGAAAGCTTCATATTCATTTTTTTTACCTCCGTATGTTTATATACTGTTTTTAATTGATTTTCTGTATTCATTCGGTGTCATACCGACCTGCTTTTTAAAGGTTTTTGAGAAGTACTGTACGTCCATTATTCCGCAGTGCAGGGCAATAGTCTGCACCTGAAGTCCTGTCGTGGAGAGCAGATGAGAGGCGTACTTTATCCTCTTTTCTCTGATGTACTCGGAGACGGTCTTGCCCGTTTCCTTTTTGAAAACCGTACACAGATAGCCGGCGCTCACTCCGAGATGCTTTGAGACGGTGTCGAGCGAGAGATTTGCCGAAAGATCGGCGTCAATAAGAAGGGTTGCCTTCTGTACGATAGGCGAAAAGGCCTTCATCGAGTGCTTTCTCACAAGACGGCAGTAGGACGTGAACATCTCGCGCATAAGCGGAGAAACGTCGTTTACAGCCGATAGATATTCGATCTTCAAAGCGAAATCGGACGAGGTCTTGTCGATATACATAGGATGCACTCCGCCCGACTGCGCCGCTTTTCTGAGCAGTGTATTCATAATTATACAATAGTTTTTCGAGTTTTGCAAGGGGGCGGCGCTTCTTTTTTCAAATAGTTTGCCCGAAAATGAGTCGAGAAGCTTCTTTTCCTTGTGTATCTGACCGAGCTCGACCGCACGTATTATCTCGTTTTCAAACTCGTATCTCATCTCAAGCGCGCGCATATTTACAAGGGTTTCGTTTATCGTGTCCGACTCCTTGGGCAGACTCGCGCTGAAGTCTCTCGCGGGGCCGTCACCCGAAAAGTCGGAAATGGCAAAGGAGGGACTGTCCCACACTCTTTCGCAAAATGCGTCGAGCATCATAAAGAGCGGGCTTGTGTCGGGAAGTATCGGAAGTCCCGAGTAGTATTCGTCAAGATATCGTGCAGTACGCGGCGAAAGTGAATTTTTTTCGCTTATTTCGAGTATTTCGCTCTCCGAAAGGGGAGACTGAAGATAAGGGCCTATAAAAAGGATCAGTCCGTCACTCTCGGGCGGCAGAAGGAAATAGACGTAGCATCTTCTCATCGTGTCGCGCGTTTTGTATAGGGTCTGATTTTCCAGGGTGTCAAAAAGGGAAGATGCGGCAGACTCATCCGATATAAATTCGTCCAGAACGCCACGGCTTTCGCTGACAAGCGCGGATAGAGAGTCTCTTTTTGCACGTAGCGTACGAACGCCGCATTTTTTAAATGTCTCGCATAAAAAACCGAGCTCGTTTTCGCAAAGCGTGGCAGATCACCGTCCTTTTTGTATGATTTGTAGTATTTCTCCTACTTGAGAATGATTATAACATACTTTTTGTGTAATTACAACATATTTTCTGTAAAAATATGAAAAAAATACAAAAAAATATGAAAAAAATACTCCCCATCTTTTGCAAAATGCTTTATACTAAAGGGGAGGGAAAATCCCTTCAGCATTTTCACAAAAAATAAATAAAAAGAGGAAAATGAAATGAAAAAAGAAACACAGATCAGTGCAAACGGTAAGCGCAAGTTCGGTATGCGCGACTGTATTGCGTACGCAGCCGGAGACCTCGGCTGTAACATGAGCTTTGCGCTCAAGGGAACTATGGCCATATTCTGGACACAGTTTATGAAAATGGACCTTTGGTACGCCCTTCTTCTCATTATCGTTCAGGTATGGGACGCTATCAACGACCCGCTTATCGGCTCGGTTATCGACGCTGACAAGCGCCACTACAAGAAGAACAAATTCCTTGCTTACATCTGGGCAGGATCGATCGGACTTATCGTCGGCGGCGCGTGCTGCTTCCTTCCTTTCCCGAACGCTCCCACGTGGGCTAAGTTCGTTATCTTCATTGCAGGATACGTAGTTTGGGACGCATTCTACACGGTTGCAAACGTACCTTACGGATCACTCCTTTCGCTCATTTCGGACGACGTTCAGGACAGAGCATCGCTCTCCGCATGGCGTTCGGTAGGCTCGATCTTCGGAAATATGGTTCCGATGGTAATTCTTCCTTTCATCATTTACGACTCTAACGATAACCTTATCGGTGAGAGAGTATTTATTGCCGCTCTCATTATGGGCGTACTCGGATTTATCTGCTTCCAGTTTATGATAAAGAACACCGAGATCCGCGTTGATACCGAAACCCGTATCGACGAGGAAATGCCCAAGTTCAACATTCTCAAGGCATTCGGGAACTTTGTAAAGAACCGTCCCGCAGTCGGCGCAACCCTTGCCGCTATGGGTATGTTTATCGGTATGCAGGGTGCTACCACCGCAGTTACCGTTATATTCCAGTCCTACTACAACAACGTAAAGATCTCGGGTATCGTTCAGCTCTTCGCTATGATCCCGATCGTAGTATTCACCCCTCTTGCAAGAAAGGCAGTTGCAAGATTCGGTAAGAAGGAGCTTGCAACCTTCGGATCGATCTGCTCGATGCTCGCAGGACTCGGACTCTTCATCGTTATCCCCGAGAATACCGGTCTCGACCTTATTCTCTATATCGTATTCCAGCTCATCTTCTCGCTCGGTCTCGGTATCTACTCCACCGTTTCGTGGGCTATGATGGGCGACGCTATCGACTATAACGAGTGGAAGTTCGGCACTCGCGAGGAGGGAACGGTATATTCGCTCCATTCCTTCTTCCGTAAGCTCGCGCAGGGAATCGGCCCCTCGCTCGTTCTTATCATAATGGTTGCTTTCGGATACGTTGGCGCAGACGAAGGAAATCAGGCGTGGCAGGTAGCTATCAATATGCGTTATATCGTTGCCGCAACCTTTATGTTCTCGGCAGTGCTTCAGTTCATCGGACTCGGACTCGTTTACAACCTTGACAAGAAGACTCTTGCCCAGATGAACGCAGATCTCGGACGTGACGTTGAGGCAGACGACGTTGTTATGTACGACTCGGCAGAGGACAGCGATAACATTATCAGTCACTAAAGCTTGCTTAAAAAACGCCCGACACACAAATACTGTCGGGCGTTTACCGATATACTAAAATCAAAGGAGAAAAACTATGAGACAGATACTTAGTCTTAACGAAAATTGGCTTTTCATTAAGGACTGTGCCGATATAAACGCAGACGGCGGCGAAGCGGTAAACGTACCCCACTGCTGGAACGCGATCGACGGTCAGGACGGTGGAAACGACTATTTCAGAGGTCATTGCCTCTACAAAAAGGACATCAAGAAGGCAGATCTCCCCGAGAGCGATCTTTACTACATTGAGTTTTGCGGAACGAACGCATCTGCAGATCTCTACGTAAACGGCAATGCAGTTGCTCATCACGACGGCGGATACTCGACCTGGAGAGCGGACATTACAAACTATCTCGCAGACGAGAATACTATCGCAGTTGTAGTTGAAAACACGATAAACGAGACCGTTTATCCCCAGATGGCAGACTTCACCTTCTACGGCGGTATCTACCGTAACGTAAACCTTATCTGCGTAAACAAGGCGCATTTCGACCTTGATTACTACGGCGCGCCCGGAATTATGATCACCCCCGCAGTTGAGGGCGAAAACGCAAAGGTTGAGGTTGAGGTATTCGTAAAGGATCTTTCTGACGGTCAGAAGATCGTTTACACCGTTTACGATAAGGACGAAAACGAGATCGCAAAGACCGAAAGCCGCGAGACCAAGGCTGTACTTGAAATAAACAACGTTCACCTCTGGAACGGAAGAAAAGACCCCTATCTCTACTGCTGCGAGGCAGAGATCGTCTCGGGCGACGAGGTAATAGATAACGTTTGCAGCCGTTTCGGTTGCCGCACCTTCAAGATAGATCCCGATAACGGATTTATCCTTAACGGAGTTGAATACCCCCTTCGCGGCGTATCCCGTCATCAGGACAGATGGGGCGTAGGTAACGCGCTTCTTCCCGAGCATCATAAGGAGGATATCGACCTCATTTGCGAACTTGGAGCTACCACTATCCGTCTTGCACACTATCAGCACGATCAGTATTTCTACGATCTCTGTGACGAGAAGGGACTCGTTATCTGGAAGTCGGAGGCCCAAGCGGTCTTAGGAAGACAAACTGGTAAGACAACCCCTTGGCTCACAGAACGACATGGCTACGATCCGACTTCATTTGCGAACTTGGACCTACCACTATCCGTCTTGCACACTATCAGCACGATCAGTATTTCTATGATCTGTGCGATGAGCGCGGGCTTGTCATTTGGGCAGAGATTCCGTACATCTCCAAGCACATGCCCACCGCCCGTGAGAACACGATCTCTCAGATGAAAGAACTTATTTCTCAAAACTACAACCATCCTTCCATCGTAGTTTGGGGACTTTCCAATGAAATCTCCATTGCAGGATCTGACGAAGATTTATTAGAGAACCATAAAATTTTGAATGATTTATGTCACGAAATGGACCCAACAAGATTAACTACTATTGCGGCAGTATCTATGTGTCCGTTAACAGACCCTTATTT
>JAZSKY010000060.1:0-15555 GCA_045535095.1 Eubacteriales bacterium
TGACTTTTTTTACGTCTTCCCAAGTACCGTATTTAAGCCCCCGTGAATTTATCGAGTCGTAAACCGTATCACCGCATCCAGACCAAACCTTTTTTCTGCTTCCGTTTTCTGTGCAGGTGACTTTTTTTACGTCTTCCCAAGTACCGTATTTATGTCCTCGTGAATTTATCGTTTCGCTAACCGTATCACCGCATGCAGAACAAACCTTTTTTCTGCTTCCGTTTTCTGTGCAGGTGACTTTTTTTACGTTTTCCCAAGTACCGTATTTATGTCCTTGTGAATTTATCGTTTCGTTAACCGTATCACCGCATACAGAGCAAACCTTTTTTCTGCTTCCGTTTTCTGTGCACGAAGCTTCTTTTACGATCTGCCAACTATCGTATGTGTGCTCTATGCACTCTTTTGATCCATCATCGTCGGTAATGTCATCGCCGGTAGTGCCATCGTCGGTAGTACCATCGTCAGTAGTGCCGTCGTCGGTAGTGCCATCGTCGGTAGTACCATCGTCAGTGGTGCCATCGTCAGTGGTTCCATCATCGGTAGTGCCATCATCGGTTGTGTTATCGTTGGTTGTACCATCGTCAGCGACACTGTCATCGGGATTCTCTTCCTCATCACACCCCGCAAACGAGAAAACACTAAGTGTGAGAATAAGTGCGAGAACCAGCGCCGTCAGTCTTGTTTTTGTGTTTTTCATAAAAACACCTCCAAATAAAATAAAAAGTGCGCAGCCGAAGCCACGCACCCAAAATACATGACTTCACTTGCTACCACACAAAAACTTTCAACATCATCAGAGGACGCCAAAAGGGAAGTCTGCATTTTTGCAAAAAAATATGCGACTTCTGATAAATGTTGAAATATTAAGTTTTTGTGTGGTATCGTAATGATAACACAAATTTCAAAATTTGTCAAGTATTATGTTAAACACACTCTCTGTCGTAAAACAGTTGACTTTCTAATAAAATAAATATATAATATATATAATAAAAGTTTTTGAGGGGTTCGGGGAACTTTTTTCAAAAAGTTCCCCGAGTAAAAGAAAAAATGCTTGAAATACTTTATTCAAAAGAAAAAGAAACGCTGGACAGAGAGCTGATCGGCAGAATATCGCGCGACGTAGAGTCGGGCAAAAAGGTAACTCTGCTCGTACCAGAGCAGCAGGTGTACGGAGCAGAGACTGCGCTCAGCTACGCCGGAGTAATGTCTCCCGAGCTTGAGGTGGTCGGCTTCAGACGCCTTTGCGAGTCTATATTCCGTCGCTTTGGCGGACTTGCCTATAACGATATAAGTGACGGCGCGCGCATAGTTCTTATGTGGAGAACTCTCGCGTCTCTCTCTCCCTCTCTAAAGGAGTACGGCAATATCGAGCTTGACGATATGGATATGATAAAGAGTCTGCTTGCCTCTGTCGGTGAGCTTTCACTTTACGGTGTCACTCCTAAACAGCTCGAGGATGCGGCAAATAATCTGAAAAGCAAAAACGAGCGCCTTTACCGTAAGCTGAGCGACCTCTCGCTCATCTCTGCGGCAAATTCGGTCCTTCTCGAAAGGGATTATAACGATCCTGCCGAGGATACGAAAAGAGCGTACGAAATACTCGAAGAACACGATTATTTCGGGGATAGATGCGTCTATATCGCGCATTTCGTTTCGTTTACAGTCTATGAAAAGAAGGTAATAGAGAATATCGTCAGAAATGCCGAGAGCGTGTCTGCATTCTTCGGTATGGACAGAGGCGACTCTCGCGCTATCTTTGATACGGTGCGCGAAACGCGTGACCTTTTCCTCACCTCTGCCGCAAAGCACTCGGTAGCAGTAATGCAGACTCAGATCGAAAGCGAGTCGGATAAAGCGCCCGAGATCGTACACTTTGCCGAAAATATATGGAAAAACGGTGCTGAAAAGTACGACGGCGAATGTAGTGCAATACGCGTGGCAAAGGCAAGCAGTCCGCGCGAGGAGGCAAGATTCGTTGCGTCCGAGATTGCGCGAAAGGTTCGCAAGACGGGTGCGAGATACCGCGATTTTGCGGTAGTTCTGCGAAACACTGCCGATTACGAGGGAATTATCGACGAGGCACTTGCCGATGCAAATATCCCCTACTTCATCTCGTCCAAGACCGATATAAAGAAGAAAGCGCCGATAAAAATGATCCTTCAGGCGCTGAAGATAAAGGCACATTCTTGGCGCACCGAGGACGTTATATCCTACCTGCGCTGCGGCTACACCACTCTCTCCGACGATGCGCTTGACCGCCTTGAGCAGTACGCGTCTCTCTGGAAGATCTCGGGCAAGAGATGGTACGACGAGTACGAATGGGCAATGCACCCGAGAGGCTTTGGCGAAATGATGCTAGAGTCTGACGAAAAGCTCGTATCCGAGCTCAACTCCTATCGCAGAGAGGTAACTGCGCCACTTTGCAAGCTCTTCGAGTGCTTCACAAAGGACGCAAAGCTTGAAAAGATATCGGTTGCGCTTTACAGATTCCTTGAGGATATATCTCTGTGCGACAGACTTAAGCTGGACGCGGCAAGCCTTCGCGACCGCGGTGAGGTGACCGAGGCGGACGAGACCGTCCAGATATGGAATTTCCTTATTGATTCTCTCGACTCGCTCGTCAGAGTCGCAGGTGATATGAAATGCACGCCTGCCGCCTACGCAAAGCTCCTTTCGGCATCGCTTGAAACGAGCAGTATCGGCACGATACCCTCGGGTATTGACGAGGTAAATATCTGCGAAGCCCCCTCTCTGCGCGGCGCAGGGGAGAAATACGTTTACGTTATAGGACTCTGTGAGGGCGTTTTCCCGACCGTGGCGAGCGAGGATAGAGTGCTCGGAGACCTTGACAGAAAAGCGCTCACTCGCGAGGGAATAACCCTTTCGCCTGCAAGTACGGATAGCATCAGAGACGAAATGTTCTATTTCTATCTCGCGCTCTGCTCGGCAACACGCGAGCTGACTCTCACCTATCATACCGAGAAGAACGTTTCTTCCTTCATTTATTCGCTCACGTCGCTTTATGAGAAGATCCCCGAAATTACAGTCTCGGAGATTCCTCTGCGCGACCTTGTGTGGAGTGATATGGCTGCTCTGAAATATGCCGTCAAGCTTGGCGAGGATAATGCCGAGCTGTCGGGCGCGATAAAGAAATATCTCAAAGAGCGCGGAAATATCGGATTTTTTGCCGAAACCGATCTTATGCAGGAAAATTACGAATATACGGGCGATAAAAAGCTTTTCGGCGACTATATGCAGATGTCAAGCTCTAAAATGGAGCAGTACGCCCTTTGCCCGTTTGCATACTTCTGTAAATACGTAATGAAGATCGCCGAGCCGCCGAGTGCCGAGGCGTCGAGCAGAACGAGCGGAAACTTTATCCATAGCTTCCTTGAAAGATTCGTTCCCAAGGCGTTTAAGGATAATAGCGGACTTTCTCTTGACGAGCTTAAGGTCCTTGCAGACGAAACGCTCACCGAGTGCGAAAAGGATCTCGGTGACGTTCTGAACGATCCCAAGACCGCGCTTGTGTTAAGAGGAATCAGAAACAACGTTTATCTTATCGTCGAAAGCCTTGCAAGTGAGTTTGAGGCAACGCGCTTCACTCCCGAATTTTTCGAGCTTTCTATCGGTAAGGACGGGGTAAATCCGCCGAAGTTCCCCCTTTCGGACGGTAGTACGGTCAGCCTTTCGGGTAAGGTTGACAGGGTTGACGCCTTCCGCGACGGAGACGACGTTTATCTCAGAGTTATCGACTATAAGACCGGATCCAAGACCTTTGACCGTTCGGACATCGAGCATGGACTCAATATGCAGATGCTCCTCTATCTTGAGTCGATATGCGGTGCGTCTGACGGAGAGTTCTTCAAAAAGCTCGGCATCGCAGACGGCAAGCAGCCTCTCCCCGCAGGCGTTCTCTATTTCTCGACCAAGATGCCGGCGTCTGTCGTTGTAAACGGAGACGAGACCAAAAACGCCGAATACGAAAACTACGTAAGAAAGCTTAGAAGAATAGGACTCGTTGCCGATGATGACGTTGTGATCTCGGCAATGGATAAAACGGGCGAGGGAATATATAGCCCGATAAAGCTCAAAAAGGATGGCGACGTTGATGCACACACCCGGAAGAATCTCGTTGATTCGTTTGACTCTATTTTTGCCGATATAAACGGGAAAATAGTAAGCATAAGCGAGGATATAAGATCGGGCAAGGCGTGTGCAACTCCGCTCAAGATAAAGAACCACGATGCGTGCGAATACTGCGCGATGAGTCCGATATGCAGACGCAAGGCGTACTGCGATGACCTTGTCGTCGAGGACGACGATCGGGACGCAAAGAACGATTAAGGAGGGATAGTATGGCAAAAGAAATGAAATGGACCGACGATCAGCAGTCTGCGATAGCCTCAAGACACGGCGATCTTATCGTGTCTGCCGCGGCAGGCTCGGGAAAAACGGCTGTTCTTTGCGAAAGAGTTATAAGATCTCTCCTTGACGACGGAGTGCGCGTTTCCGAAATGCTGATCGTTACCTTTATGGAGGCGGCGGCAAAGGAGCTGAAGGAGAAGATAGCCAAGGCAATACGCGAGCAGATGATAAAAACTCCCGACAGAAGAGAGCTTGCCGAGGAGCTTATGCTCCTTCCGAGCGCGGAGATCGGTACGATACACGGCTTTTGTAACCGCATAGTGTCGAAAAACACCGCCGCTCTCGGGCTTCCGTCAAGCGTTCACGTCATAGACGCTATCGAGAGTAAGGTTCTTGCAACGAGAGTTATGGAAAAGGTGGTCGAAAACGCCTGCGGCAGTGCCGACTTTTCTGAAATGGCGGACAATCTCGGTCTGAAGAGCGTTCCTGCTATTGCAAAGGAGCTTCTCAGCGTAAGAGGAAGGGCGCAGAACGATCTCAGAGGTATTGAGGTCATACGCGACTTTGCCGAGCTTTACCGAAATATGGACGAGGAGACCTGGAACGGTAGCGAGTACGCGAATATTCTCCTTATGAAGGCGGCAAACGAGTTTTTCCGTATAATGCGAGATTGCGATAAGCGCATACTTGACGAGAAAAGCTCAAAGAAGATAGATCTCTATACAAAGAGATCCTCGTGCCTTGAGAATATGATAAAGGTATGCACCAAAGAGGGCTGGAGCGCCTTTGTCGATGCAGTGAACTCTGACGAATATACTGCCTGCCTCAATGAAGCGACCAAAAAGGACGCGCAGGAGCTTTCGTCGGTCACGAAATCTGTAATGCCCTTTGAAAATATCAAGGAGCTTGCCGAGATCAACGCAAAAACTCTTATGAGTATTTATAATATCCTCTCCGACTTCGAGAAATCGTTTGCCGAGGAGAAAAGGAGAATTGCGGCAGTTGACTTTACCGACCTTGAAAGAATGGCGTACACCCTTCTCGTTGACGAAAACGGTCAGCCCACCGCACTTGCGCGCGAGGTCTCCGAGAAATATCAGCAGATATATATAGACGAGTATCAGGACACCAACGCCGTTCAGGACGCGATATTTAAGGCAATATCGAAAAACAACCGCTTTATGGTTGGCGATATCAAGCAGAGTATATACGGCTTCAGAGGCTCTGCGCCTATGATATTCGCCTCCTACCGCGATAATTTTGCGGACTACGATCCGAATAATATCACAGACGGACCGCACAGAATATTCCTCTCAAACAATTTCAGATGCGACCTTCCGATAATCAACTTCACAAACGGGATATTCAACGTTCTTTTCAACAATAACAGTGGAAAGATCGAGTATCTCAAGAAGGACGAGCTGGAGTTTTTGAAGGACGATCCCAGGAAGGAAAGCTACGATAAGGTAAGGATAATTCTTGCTGAAAAGGATCGTGAGAAGCAGTCGTACGCAGAGGCGATGACGGTATGCCACGAGATAAAGAAGCTTCTTGCAGACGGGGTAGAGCCGACGGATATTGCGATAATTATGCGCTCTCCCTCGAAGAATATACACGTTTTCAAGGAGGTCTTTGAAAAGGAAGGCATACCGATCGACGGATCGTCTATAAAGAATATCTTTGACGTTCCTGAGGTGCTTTTCACACTCGCGCTTCTCAACTGTATAGATAACCCCCACCGCGACGTCTGGTTTGCCGCCGCTCTTTCGGCAAATATCTTTGATATTACCTTCAACGAGCTTGTTGAAATGTCGTCGGCAAACAGAGAAAAGGGAATGTCTCTTTACGATAAATTCAGGGCGTACACCGAGGAAAACGACTTTGAAAAGGGTAAAAAGCTCCTTGGCTGGCTGAAAATTGCAAGAGAAAAGGCGCGCGGACAGAGCGCCTACGACACCCTTTGCGACGTTTGCTCCGATTTTGCCGTCTACGCGAGCGCCCTGTCGGACGCAGAAAACGGAGAGAAGATCGCGCGTTGTATAGATGATCTCAAGGACATCGCTCTTCGCTACGAGCAGAACGCGTACAGAGGACTCGGAAGCTTCCTTACTCTTATCGAGGACGTGCGAAGCGGAAAGACGGGCGAGGGCATCGAGCCGTCGGGCGGCGAAAAGAAGAAAACGGGCGTGCAGTTCACCTCGATTCACAGCTCAAAGGGACTCGAGTTTGAATATTGCTTCGTTTCCACCTGCGAAAAGAAGAAAAATACGCAGGAAACGAGGGAAAGTATTATCTTCCAAAGCTCCTTCGGAGCGGCAGTTATGCCCAAAGGAAAGGGCGGCAGGGTAAAATATACCTTCCCGATATACGAGGCGATAAAGGAATATATTTACGCCGATTCGATAGACGAGGAAATGCGCCTTCTCTACGTCGCGCTCACACGTGCGCGCAAGCGTCTCTACGTCACCGCAGAGTTTGACGATATAGATAAGCTCATTGACAAGGCAGACGATATGAGAGACTATCCTTCCGCATATCTCTTCGGCAAGAATACGCCGTATATACTCTGGATACTTTCGTCATTTCAGGACGAGCACGACGAGGTTATGCTCAGTGCCGCAATAGCGCCTCCGTACGCCGCGTGGAAAAAGGACGGAGTAAACACCGTTCGTATCACAGGCGTCAAGGAAAGAGGCGATGCGCCGCCTATCGACTTTACCGTAAGCAGTGAAAGCACCAAGAAAGAGGAAATACTCCCGATAGAGCTTTCCGATCTCCGCGAGAGACTTGAATATTCCTATCCTTATGAGATCGAGCAGTCGCTTCCGTCAAAGCTCGCAGTATCAAAGCTTTTTCCGAGAGTGCTTGACGCGTCGGCAGTTGATCTTATAAAGAGCGAGATGACCTTCAAGGAGATCCCGAACTTTATATCGTCAAATAAAAAGGCCGAAATTACGGGCGCAATGCGGGGAACGGCAACGCACGTCTTTATGCAGTTCTGCGACTTTGAAAACGCTGAAAGGAACAGCGTTGAGGTCGAGCTTGCAAGACTCGTTGATAAGGGCTTTATGGACACCGCCTCCGCCGAGCTCGTTTATATCGACAGATTAAAGAAATTCTTTGAGTCGGATCTCTATGCCGAGATGAAGCAGGCGAAGAATATCTGGCGCGAAAAACGCTTCAACATTATGCTTCCTGCGAGCGAGTTCACCGAAAACGAGGCGCTCAAGGAGGGACTTTCGGAAACGAAGCTTCTCGTTCAGGGTGTTTTCGACTGTATGATAGAGTGCCGCGACGGAACGCTGAAGATCATCGACTATAAGACCGATGCGGTCAGCGGCAATCTTGAAAAGGACGAAGCGATGTTCAGAGACAGATACACCACCCAGCTTTCCTACTACGCTCGCGCCTGCGAGATGATGATGAAGAAGAAGGTGAGCGGAGCATCGGTGTATTCGTTCGGACTCGGCAGAGAAATAAAAATCTTTTGAGATCAAAGGAGAAAAAACATGGCTATGTTACCAAAGGAGCTTGAGGGCGCGCTGAAGAGATGCGACCTTCTCGTCGGAGACGAGATACTTGATTACTACTATAACCTTTTCGATCCCGAAACGGGCGGATTTTATTACAGTATCAGCTCAAGAGACCTTGAAAATATGACTCCCTTTGCAGAGGGAACGAGGTTCGTTTTCGAAAGCCTTGCCTGTGGCGGAATAGACCTTCCCGAGTGGGAAAGGGAGCGCGTTGGCAAATGGATATACGAGCATCAGGACGAGAGTGACGGATACTTTTACGAGGACCTTTGGGGAAAGACCACCTCAGGTCCGCGCAAGGACAGAGACCTCACTTACAGCGTCGATATTCTCCGTAAATACTGCAAAATGGAGACCAAATACCAAACTCCCGAGGAGAGAATGGCGTCGGGCATAAAGAACGACGGACTCCCCGAATACCTCACAAGTAAGGAAAAGATCATAGAATATATGGACTCTCTCGACTGGACGACAAAGAGTATATGGGGCACCGGTCAGAAGCTTTGCTCTGCGCTCAGCCTCATAAAGGCGGCAGGACTTTTCGATACGGTCTCCTCCTACGTTGCGGCAAAGCAAAACCCCGAGACAGGTCTCTGGGGCGAGGGACTCGGCTGGATGAATACAAACGGCGGAATGAAGCTTTCGGTCTTTTTCCGAGACACCGACCATCCCTATCCGAGAGTTGAGAAGATGATAGACAGTGTGCTTGAGATCTTTGCGGGCGACGTTCCCGCCGAGCATGCGACCTATATCTGGAATCCCTTCGTGCTTCTCGGTGCGGCTCTTTCCTCTCTCGAGGGCGACGAAAGGATCAGAATGCGCGAAAAGCTCTTTGATAAGGGCGCGTCTATCGTGAATTTCGCGGTGGATAGCGCACTCAGACTTAAAAAGCCGGACGGAGGATTTTCGTCGAGCATAAACCGTGCGCAGTCAAAACAGCAGGGATTTCTTTTAGGACTCGGTCTGCCCGACGAGAGTGATATGGACGGAACGGTTATCGCAGGACACCGCCTTCGTGCGACTATCCACGGAGTTTTCGGAGTGAATTACAGTAAAGACTACTATGCAAAATATGCCGATGAATTCTGGGAAAAATGCAAAAACAAGCCGAATATCATAAAAACGAAAAAGCTTGAAGAATGAATAAAGCACCCGAAGGGAAGATCCCTTCGGGTGTTTTTGTTTTGTCTTATTCAACCTTCATTTTTCCGCTGTACTCAAGCAGCTTGATGAAATGTCCTCCGACAACGCTTCTGTGTCTGAAGCCCTTGTTTATCGAGGGAATATATATCTTCATATCTGCAGAATGTGTAAAATACCAGTCGGTCATCGGACTGCGGCTCTCGGACGCGTTGTACGCCTCCCAAAGCGGCTCTACCATCTCGATAAAGTCATCCTTGTTTTCCGCAAGGGTTGCCGTCCATACGAGCCAGTCGCTCTTTGTGTAAAGCGAGCGGCTGTCAAGCGGCAGACCGTACTTGTTTATCTTTCTTCTGTAACTTGCAACTTCTGCGTTAATAGCGGACTTCGGCATAACGTTCGTTCCGAAGAGCTTGTCCCAGACGATGTTGTACTTCATACTGAACGTACCCTCGCCGTCAAAGGTAAGGCGGAAGCTTCCGTCCTCGTTTGCGGCTCTCTCTATCCAGTCAAGCGCCATCTCACGTGCGTGAGCCTTGTACTCTTCAAACCTTTCCTCGTCTCCGAGAAGCTTGTAGATAACGCCGAGCGAGATGATTCCCGAAATTGCCTTGAGCGAGAGGTTGCAGTTGTGTGCGAGATGTCCTGCAAAGTCGTCGGTGCAGAGCTGATTTTCGGGATCGCGACCGTTTTCAAAGAGGTATTTTACCCACGCCTTGAGAAGGTCGAGGTTGTCCTTTGCCATTTTGGTATCACCGCTTGCAAGAGCTGCCGCTGCTGCCATAACGAGCATATTTCCGCATTCCTCAACGGGCATCTGGAACTTGTGGAGGAGCTTTTTGCCGTTTTCCGTATCGCGGAGTCCGTAAACCTGACCGTTTACAAAGGGGTATCTTCCTGCATCGTGCGGAGCAAAATCGTACTCCCACTTGTCTGCCATTCTGGCAAATTTGTATATCGGACGCATCATACCGAAAACAAGCTCGGGATTATAGAAAAGAAACATAGGAATAGAGGGGTAGCTGACGTCAACGGTTGCCGCGCATCCGTTGGAGTGACACTCCTTGGATATGTAGAGAATATCTCCGTTTTCGTCAAGAACGAGCTTGTGAGCGGCGCAGGTCTGACGGAAGGAAAGCTCGAGAATTTCGGCATATTTTTCTCCGCCTGCACGGGTTGCGTCAAGGAAAAGTCTGTCGTCAAACGCGGTACACTTTTCAAGCACCTCGCTGTAATCTGCGAATGCCTTTACGATCTCGTCCTCGATCCTTTCGCCGTTTTTGTTCCAGTACGATTTGAGATTCTTTTCAAAGTAAACGATGCTCTCAATGTCATCGTAAGCGAAGGTGAAGAGCGCGCCACAGTCCTTGCAAAGCGTGTTTTCAGCGCACGCAAAGATCATATCGGGAGTTGTATCGCCGTCTTTGGCGTTCACTGCGGGAGTCTTTATCTTCTCGATCGAGGTGAGCGCGTTTTCGCCCTTTGTCGAGATATAGAAATATCCCCAGTTGATTCGAATATCGTCGCCCTCCTGACCGAGTACCTTCTGGGCTGCAGAGCCGAGCTTTGCTGACTTAATGCCGCACGAGTCGATAGTCTCTCCGACAACAGCCTCCTCACCGCGAAGGTTTATACATATCTCTTCGGAAAAGGCGAGCTTGACCTTAACGTCATGCTCCTTCTTGTCGAGCGACTTGTAGGAGACTTTAAGATAGCTTATCGGACGGGTGAAATAGTAATAATCGTCTATAAGAAGGGGAGTGGTGAAAAGAGCGGTAAGCTCAATTCCTGCCGCCTCAAAAACGTACTTTGTAGAAAGTGCGGTAAAATCAAGATCCTTCTGCTTCATTGCAGGTGCGTCGCACACACCCATAAAGCGATAGGTAACTCCGTCAATAGTAGCAAGACCGAGTGCGGTGTTCGGCTTCGTGCTCCAGTGTATAGGGGCAGCATCGGTGAGCTTGTTTGCAGGTGACCACACCGAAAAATAGGGGTCAACGGTTATAAGGGGTACTGCAGGCGGTCTGAGTTTCATAATAGTTTATCCTTTCAAAACTCTTTATTTGCGGCGTTTCCTCCGCTTGCCGAAATTATACCATAAATATACCTTTAAGTCAACCGAGTTTAAATATAAAAAGCACAAAATGTAAAAATTATAATACGTTTTGAAATCTTCGTTTTTCACTTGACAGTTCGCCTTTAAAATGTTATTATATTTAAGTAATAATATACGAAAGGCGATTCTAAAAATGACAGACGTTAAAATAAAGCTTCTCAGAGAGGGTGTCTCCCTCCCGAAATATGCAACCGAGGGCTCTGCCGCATTCGACCTTACCTGCGCTTCTGACGAGGCGATCGTTGTACCCGCAGGAAAAAGAGTGCTTATCCCGACGGGTATTGCAATATCCATTCCTCAAAACACCGTTGCAGTTATCAGCGCAAGAAGCGGACTTTCCTATAAAAAGGGAATCACCGCCGCAAACGGAATAGGCGTTATTGACAGCGACTACCGCGGAGAGATATTCTTCTCGGCGGCAAATATCTCGAACGAGGACTATACCGTAATGCCCGGCGAGAGAGTTGCCCAGATGATGATAATGCCCGTTCTTTCGGCGAATTTCATCGTTTGCGACGAGCTTGACGACACAGAACGCGGTGCAGGCGGATTCGGCTCTACCGGAAAGGCGTGAGGATAGAAAATGAAGCTTATACTCGCATCTAAAAGTCCCCGCCGCCGCGAGATGTTCGATTCTCTCGGACTTTCGTACGAGGCGCTCAGCACAGACGTTGACGAGTCGCACAAGGGATATATTCCCCCTGCGCGCCTTGTTGAGATACTCTCGCTCCGTAAAGCAGGCGCACTTGAAGCGTCAAGCGACGACGTCGTTATCGCATCTGATACGGTAGTCTCGCTCGGAAAAAGAATTTTCGGCAAGCCGAAGGACAGACAGGACGCCTACGATATGATAAAGACTCTTTCGGGCACGGTCCACAGTGTTTATAGCGGATACGCGATAATTCACGGAGATAAGCGCGTAAGCGGTGCGGTCTGCACGAAGGTCAAATTCAGAGAGCTTACCGATAAGGAAATAAACGCATATATCGACACCCCCGAGCCTTACGATAAGGCGGGTGGATACGGAATCCAGGAAAACGGCGGATTTTTCGTTGCCGCGATAAACGGTGACTTCAACAACGTTGTCGGAATGCCCCTTTCGACTATCGAGAGCGTAATGCGCGAGAGTTTTGGCATCTCTTTGCTTGATTTTAAGAAAAAATGATAAAAAAATCGCTTAAAAACAAGGCAAACGAGGTCGTCTCGCGCCTTGAAAGGATATACCCCGAGGCTATCTGCTCGCTCGAATACGGCGGCGAGCCTTGGAAGCTTCTCGTTATGGGACGTCTGTCCGCACAGTGTACCGACGAGAGGGTAAATATCGTCTGCCGCGAGCTTTTCAAAAAATATCCCACTCCCGACGCTCTTGCCGCCGGAGATATATCCGAAATCGAAAGGATCGTTTTCCCGTGCGGACTTTACAGAGTAAAATCGTCCGATATAAAAAACTCGTGCCGACTGCTTGTTGATGAGTACGACGGCATTTTGCCCGATACTATGGAGCATCTTCTTCGTTTTCCCGGAGTCGGACGCAAGGTTGCAAACCTTCTGCTCGGCGATATTTATAAGAAGAGCGCGGTCGTCACCGATACGCACTGCATACGAATCAGCGAAAGAATAGGACTCACCCCGAGAGGCGAAAAGAATCCCGTACGGGTAGAAAGAATACTCTCGGAGATAGTTCCTCCAAAAAAGCAGAGCGACCTCTGTCACAGATTCGTTCTTTTCGGCAGAGATACCTGCCGCGCGAAAAATCCGCTCTGCGAGGGCTGTCCGCTTTCGGATATTTGCAGCGCAAAAAATAACGCTTAATATATTATTTACAGATTTTTAAAAGCATTTTACTAATAAAAAGCGACTAAAAATGCTATAATCGTAGCGAAAAACAAAAACACGGAGTGATATTATGACTGTCAGTTTGGCTATATGGTGCATCGCGATCGGAATGATCGTCGCCGTATTCTTCGTTTACTATAATCGCACGATCCTCGGAGGATTCGTCCGCACGCTTATTGAGAGCGGCGCGCTTTCAAGGGACGACGCTATGACTCTTACCGAGACGGGATACGAAAAGAACTTTTTTGTAAAAAACGCGCTCAAAAAGGGCGGAATGTTCAGAAAGATCGTTTTTGAGATCGAGGACGAGATCAAGGTCGCGTCCGAGGGGCATTCGTTCTCTGCAAGAGAGAAGCCGATAGACCTCTCCACCGCAAGATTTTACGTTGCGAAGGAGAACAGAATAATGGCTGAAATGAGATACGATAATAAGGGCGTTGACGCATTCGGCGTGATAGTTGCCATAATACTTATCGCGGTATTTGCGTACCTTGCGGCGATGCTTGTGCCCACACTTATCGAGTACGTCAAGACGCTTTAAAACAGGACAAACTTTGCGAAAGCGAGGAAAAGATTTTGGCATCAAATAAAAAAAGCTCTAAAATAAAAAGGGTGCGTAAATTCTCAAGCGGAAAATATATTGCCGCAATAGGAATTGCCGCTGTCGTTATCGTTCTTCTCACCATTCTGGTAATACACCTTTCTGGCGTAAGATACGTCAAATACGATATTGACGGATATACCGTCAAATTTCTCGGAAAGGTCGATAGAGACGGTAATTTTCTCTCGGGAGACGTTTACTATTCGGACGGAACGAGAGCAGAGTTTTCGTATGATAGCGCAACCCAGAAATCGACTCTTAAATATTCAAACGGTGATAAATACGTCGGACAGATAGATAAGTTCCTTCGAAACGGAAGCGGATATATGGAGTTCTCGGATACGAGCATCTATTCGGGCGACTTTATCTACGGTAAGATCAGCGGAAAGGGAAGATTCTACTACGCAGGCGGCGACATTTACGAGGGCGAATTTCTTGACGGCGTAAAGCACGGCAAGGGTACTTACTCGTGGCCGCTTAACCCGGAATATAAGGGTGATAAATACGAGGGCGAGTATTATAACGGACTCCGCCACGGAAAAGGCACTTATACGTGGGCGGACGGAAGCGTTTACGAGGGCGAATATCAGAGCGATATAAAGCACGGTAAGGGCAAGATCACCTATGCAAACGGAGACGTTTACGAGGGTGATTTCACGCTCGATATGAGAACGGGCGAGGGAACTTATACCTTTGCAAACGGAGACGTTTACGTCGGTCAGTTTTTAAATAATCAGATAACGGGCGCAGGCACTTACACTTGGGCGGACGGCAAAAAGTACGAGGGCTATTTTGAAAACGGAAAGGCCGTTCCAGTCGATCCGAGCGCAGCGGCGTAAGGGAGATACGATTTATGTCCGGATATATTATGGACCTTCGAGGGGAGGTCGGCCATAGGCCGCTTCTTCAGGTCGGCGCAAGCGTGATAGTTGAGGATAAAGAGGGAAGAATACTCCTTCAGAAAAGGGGAGATAACCACCTCTGGGCGTACTCGGGCGGCTCTGTCGAGCTTGACGAGAGAGTTGAGGACGCGGCGTGCCGCGAGCTTTTCGAGGAAACCGGACTCGTGGCAGGCTCTCTTGAGCTTTTCGGCGTTTTTTCGGGCAAAGAGCTTCACTATATCTATCCTAACGGAGACGAGGTCTCAAACGTTGATATAGTCTTTATCTGCCGCGACTACTCGGGTACTCTTAAAGCGCAGGACAGCGAGGTTGACGAGCTGAGGTTTTTCAGTATTGACGAGATTCCGAGCGATATATGGACTCCCGTCAAAGGTGCGATAGAAAAGTACGTTAAAATGAGAAAAGAGAAATAAAAAAATCCCGCTTTTGCCCAACTTCTCATAAGGAAGTTGGGCAGTTTTATTCGCCTGCGGCGAGTTCTATTGCTTCGCAGTGGTATTCGGCTCACGCCGAGTGGTATTTGCTTCGCAAGTTAAGGGGCGAATAAAATATCACTGAAGCCGCAAGGCTTCAATATCACTATTGCGCCAGCAATAATATAACTCCGACGAAGTCGGAATATAACTCTTGCTTTCTCTGCCGATTTGTGTTATAATGGGGTTAACGCAAAGCCTCCCTCCCGGAGGGAGCCTATGGATGCGCTCGTGCATCTTTAGGGGTATGGGCTTGCCCTATGCCTTTGTAATACAAAGGCGAAACTGGCGATAAAACATAAAGGAATTTATCTATGAAAAACCAATACAAAATCACAAAAGATTTAATGACAACATGGGCAAAGGAATACCATTTGCACGGTGCGGCGAATGTAATATTATTTATTCTATGGTGTATATTTGGCATTTCCGGTGTAGTGGGATTAATTTTATCCGTCTTGCTACGCAAGGGGTGGGTTGATATCTATATATTTGCGCTGTTTACCTTCGTTGCTTTTTTCAAGTTGTTTCTTGCTCGTTTCTTCGTTTGGTCAAAAAGATATAAGCTGTATTCGACTACATATGG
>JAZSKY010000053.1:0-5626 GCA_045535095.1 Eubacteriales bacterium
GTCACGGCTACGCCGTGCCACCTTCCTCAAGAGGAAGGCTTTCGGGAGGACACAAAAACCAAAGAGAGAGCCTTGTAAGGATCAACGCTCAACAAAACGCAACCGCAAGCATTTTAAAACAAATACATCTTCAATAATATGTCAAAAGGAAAAGCCAGATGAAAGAAACAATACTTTGTAAATACGGAGAAATCGTCCTTAAAGGACTCAACAAGCCGCAGTTTGAAAAAGCACTCAGCGCCGAAATGAAGAGACGCATCGCGCCCGCCGGAGATTTTGAGATCTTCCACTCGCAGTCAATACTCTACCTCTCGCCCAAAAACGAGGACTGCGACATAGAATTTGCCGTAGAGCTTGCTAAAAAGGTCTTCGGTATCGCGACCGTTGCGCGCGCCGCAGAATGTGAAAAGAATATGGAAGCGATAATCGCGGCCGCAGTTGAATATCTCCCCGAAAAGATCCGCGGACACAAGTCCTTCAAGGTCGAAGGCAAGCGCGGAGACAAGCGCTTCCCTCTCACCTCTCCCGAGATCGCGAGAGAAGTCGGCTCTGCCATCGGAGACCTTGTTCCCGAGGTTGACGTTGACCTCAAAAATCCCGAGATCACCGCAATAGTTGAGATCCGCGAGGACTGTGCGTACATTCACGCAGGAAGCGAAAAGGGCGCAGGCGGAATCCCTTACGGAAGCTGCGGAAAGGCGACTCTCCTTCTATCGGGCGGTATCGACTCTCCCGTTGCAGGATATATGATGGCACGCCGCGGCGCGCTTATTGACGCCGTACATTTCGAGTCCTTTCCCTACACCTCCGAGCGCGCAGAGGAAAAGGTTGCAGAGCTTGCCTCTCTCGTTTGCGAGTACACGGGCAGAATGAGAATGAAGGTCATTTCGCTCACCGAAATTCAGGAGGAAATGGTCAAGAAGATAAATCAGGAATATTTCACCCTTCTTCTTCGCCGCTCGATGATGCGCCTTGCCGCAAGAGTGGCAAAGGAAAGCGGCTCGATGACCCTCGTCACGGGCGAGTCGCTCGGTCAGGTTGCAAGTCAGACGATGCCCGCACTCGTTGTTACCGACAGCGCGGTAGATATTCCCGTACTCCGTCCGCTTATCGGAATGGACAAGGAGGAGATCATCACTATCGCCCGTAAGATCGGCACCTTTGAGACCTCTATCCAGCCGTACGAGGACTGCTGCACGGTATTCACACCGAAGCACCCCAAGACCCGTCCCGACCTTGAAAAGGTCCTTATCGAGGAAGCAAAGGTTGACTTTGCAGCCCTCGAGGAAAAGGCGTTTAACTCTATGCGCGTCCGCGAAATAAAGAGAGCTATCGACGCCTGACTTTAAAAAACTATTGACAAGAGCACGAAATGTGTATATAATAAAAAATAACGTTTATTTACTTATATACGGAAGGAAAAAACACCATGAAATGGACGTCTGTAAACGACATTCGCGAGAAATATCTCTCGTTTTTTGAATCGAAAGGTCACCTTCGTCACAAGAGCTATCCGCTCGTGCCGATAAATGACAAATCGATACTGCTTATCAATGCGGGAATGACTCCCCTTAAAAAGTATTTCACCGGAGAGGAAGAGCCTCCGCGCCATAGAATGACCACCTGCCAGAAGTGTATCCGTACACCCGACATTGACAGAGTTGGTATCACCGCGCGTCACGGCACTTATTTCGAGATGCTCGGAAACTTCTCCTTCGGCGATTACTTCAAAAAAGAGGTTATTCCGTGGGCTTGGGAATTCTGCACCAAGGTTATGGAGCTTCCCGAGGAGCGTATCTGGGTAACTATTTACCTTGAGGACGACGAAGCGCACGACATCTGGGTAAAAGAGGTCGGCATTCCCGAGGAGAGAGTCGTCCGTCTCGGCAAGGCAGACAACTTCTGGGAGCACGGAAGCGGACCTTGTGGCCCCTGCTCCGAGCTTCACTTTGACAGAGGAATAGAATTCGGTTGCGGAAAGAGCGACTGTAAGCCGGGTTGCGACTGCGACAGATATATGGAATTCTGGAACCTCGTTTTCACACAGTTTGACAACGACGGTCACAACAATTATACCCGTCTTGCAAAGCCCAATATTGATACCGGTATGGGACTTGAGCGTCTTGCCTGCATTATGCAGGGCGTAAACAACCTCTTTGAGGTTGATACCGTTCAGAACATTATGGGCGCTATCGTTGAGAAGGCAGGCGTCAAGTACGGCGACGATCCCAAGACCGACATTTCGCTCCGCGTTATCACCGACCACGTAAGAGGCTCGACCTTTATGGTATGTGACGGCGTCAGCCCCTCCAACGAGGGACGCGGATACGTTCTCCGCAGACTTCTTCGCCGCGCGGCACGTCACGGAAGAATGCTCGGCATCAAGGGTAACTTCCTTGCCGACATCGCAGCTGTCGTTGCAAGAGAAAACTACTCCGAATATCCCGAGCTTACCGAAAAGCTTGAATATATCCAGAAGGTCATCTCCATCGAGGAGAGCCGCTTTGCCGCAACTATCGACTCGGGTCTTGCAATTCTTGGCGGACTCATCGAGAAGGCAAAGAGCGAGGGCGCAGACAAGCTCCCCGGAGACGAGGTATTCCGTCTTTACGATACCTTCGGCTTCCCGATCGACCTCACTCGCGAGATCGCCGCAGAGGCAGGGCTTTCTATCGACGAGGAAACCTTCCTTGCTCTTATGAAGGAACAGAAAACTCGCGCAAGAGAGGCAAGAGCGAACATCAGCGGCTGGAGCGATGCTTCCAAGGGACTCCTTGAAGGCTTTGGCGCAACCGAGTTCGTCGGATACTGCGAAAACTCTTGCGAGGCAAAGGTTATCGGCATAATTGCCGACGAAAGCGCGCTTGAAAGCGTAAACGAGGGCGAATTTACCCTTATTCTTGATAAAACCGTATTCTACGGAGAGGGCGGCGGACAGGTCGGCGACACCGGTAAGATCACCGCGGGCGATACCGTTATAAACGTTCTCGACACCAAAAAGACCGACGGCGTGTATATCCACATCGCGCAGATAGAAAACGGCTCGATTTCGCTCGGCGATACCGTTAAGGCAGAGATCGACGTTGACAGAAGAAATGCTATCCGCAGAAACCACTCGGCTTGCCACCTTCTCCAAGGTGCGCTTCGCGAGGTACTCGGCGCTCACGTCGAGCAGGCGGGATCGTTTGTTGACGAGGGCAGACTCCGTTTCGACTTCTCGCATTTCGAGGCGGTTAGTCCCGTTCAGCTTTCAAAGGTTGAAGCGCTCGTAAACGCGCACATTCTTGCAGGCGTTTCGGTTGAAACTGTTGAAACCGATATTGAAAGCGCAAAGAAGGCCGGCGCCATGGCCCTCTTTGGTGAAAAGTACGGCAAGACGGTCAGAATGGTCAAAATGGGCGACTACTCGACCGAGCTTTGCGGCGGTACTCACATAGACAACACCGCAAAGGCAGGACTCTTCAAGATCATTTCCGAGTCCTCGGTAGCGGCAGGAGTCAGAAGAATAGAAGCAACTACGGGTCTTGGCGTGCTTGAGCTTCTTGCAAGCAGAGACACCCTTATTTCGGACACCGCAAAGGAAATGAAGCTTGCAAACGCAAGCGACCTCGCAAAGCGCGCGGGTCAGCTTCAGAGCGAGCTTAAGGGCGCAAAGAGCGAGATCGAATCTCTCGAGGGCAAGATCGCCGCTTACGAATTCGGCGAGACCGAAAAGAGCGCGATTGACGTAAACGGAATAAGCGTTATCTCCTCCCGTCTTGACGGAGTAAGCGTTGACTCGGCTCGCGCACTCTGCGACAAGGTAAGAGACAAAAATCCCGCAAGCGTTACCCTTCTCGCACTCACATCAAACGACAGACTTAACTTCGTATGCGTGTGCGGAGCAGAGGCTGTAAAGCGCGGCGCTAACGCAGGAAAGATCGTCAAGGAGATCGCATCCATCTGCGGAGGCGGTGGCGGCGGACGTCCCGACAGTGCAACTGCAGGCGCAAAGGACCTCTCGAAGATCGACGATGCACTCGCGGCGGTCATCTCGGTGGTCGGAAGCTACGTTAAGTAAATAATCATTAAAGAAAGGAAACGGAAAATTCCGTTTCCTTTTCTTATCAGATCTTATTAAAATTATCTTTTTTGTAAATAGACGCCCCTTTTGATTGACAAGCATTGTAACTTGCTGTATAATATAGAAAACTCCCTTTTTAAAGGAAAAAACAATGAAAAAGCTTTCATTTATTTTAATTTCTATAATATTGTGCGTCTGTCTGACCTCCTGCTCGGTCTTTGGCATAGTGCAGAAGGTAACTCTGCCCTATTCTCCGAGCGCGGACAGTCTGAAGGACCACGATATGCCGAGCGCAGACCTTCCGAATCCGCCCACACCGATGGACTTTGGAATATCCGACACCTTCGATCCCGAGGGCGCTCTTTCAAAAATGTACGCATACGATTACCAAAACGGCTTCGTGACCGTTGCGACCAACATAAAAAACGGCGCATTCGTGACCAATTCGGGTCTTTTTATCGACAGCTCGGTTTATGACCGTAACAACGCGATCAAGTCGGGGCTGAATCTTACCTTCTCAACGCTCGTCGAGAAGGACGCCGCAGCCGTTGTCAAAAATCTCGAAAGCGCAAACAAAAACATGACGAAATACGCAGACGTTATCGCGGTTTCGCTCTCAGACGTTTCTCTTTTTGACGGAAAAACCGTTTTCTGTGAGGCCTCAAGCCTCCCGTTCGTCAACGCATCGGGCTACGCTATAAATAACGAGACCTTCTCGCTGGAAAGCAGTACCTTCGTCATAAGCGAAGCAAGTATTCTCCCTTCGCAGACGAAGATCGTCTATTTCAACTCGTCACTTATGAAAAACGCGAGCATCGGAAAAGCTGATCCTTACACCCTTCTTTCGGGTAACAAGTGGACTTGGGACGCGCTTGAGAACTATATTTCAAAGACTTATCCGCTAATGACCGCCGACGATCTTTCGTCGCTCATTAACGCAACCGTTTCCGAGGCAAGCGAGGAAAACACCGCCAAAGCAAAGAGCATCGCGGACAAGATCGCCGAAAGCACCGAAAAATCGGACGATCCGCGCAAGGACTTCCTTGACGGAAAGGCTCTCTTCTATATCGGAACGCTTGCCGATATTTCGGCAATTTCCGAGTCGGAAATTGATTTCGGGCTCCTTCCCGTTCCCGTTTTCGAGGAGGGCGACCCTTATCTTGATCTCCACAACGCGTCCGACATAACCGTTTACGCAGTACCCGGAGGAGCAAACGATATTGAGAGGGCGGCGTTCATTCTCAGCGCCATTTCCGAATGCTCGGCAGGCTCTCGAGCAAACGCCTTTTCACAAATACTTGAAAGCAGAATGCTCACCACCAACGGCGCGCGTGTCGCTCTCGGATATATTTTTACGGCAACTATGAAGGCTGTTTATTAAAAAATCCCGAAGGACTTTAGCGTGATGTCCTTAACGGACAAATCACGCATCGAGATAAATCCCTTGCGGGATTTTCGATATGTTGCTAACGCAACTCGATATGCCTGCGGCTCGATATGTTTGCTACGCAAACGAGGGATTTATCTCATATCGAATTGGCGCAAAGCGACAATATATCGAGT
>JAZSKY010000007.1:0-4267 GCA_045535095.1 Eubacteriales bacterium
GAAAAGAAGCACCCCGGATGGAAGAAGCCCGATGCCTCCTACCGACGTTCCCGTAAAGGGGGAGGCGCCTGGAATGAAAACCGTCTCCCCGAGGAATGGACTATAGAATACAAGTCCCTTGACCTTAAGTTCAGGATAAAGGCCACGGGCTTTGAGCATACCGGACTTTTCCCCGAGCAGGCGGCAAACTGGGAGTGGAGCTACGGTCTTATAAAGAATTCGGGCAGAAAGATCAAGCTTCTGAACCTCTTTGCATATACGGGAGGAGCGACCGTCGCGGCAGCGGCGGCAGGCGCGGCAGTATGCCACGTTGACGCATCTCGCGGAATGGTAGAGCAGGCGAAGGAGAACGCCGCTCTTTCGGGACTATCTGACGCACCGATAAGATATATCGTTGACGACTGCAAGAAATTCGTCGAGCGAGAGATCCGCCGCGGCAATAAATACGACGCTATCATAATGGATCCGCCCTCGTACGGCAGAGGTCCGAGCGGCGAGCTTTGGAAGCTTGAGGACAACATTTACGACTTTGTCAAATTGTGTACAAATCTTATATCGGACGATCCTCTTTTCGTGCTTGTGAACTCCTACACGACCGGACTTTCGGCATCGACTATGGGCGCGGTTCTGTCGCTTGCAGTCAAGGAAAGATTCGGCGGAAGGGTTGAAGCGTCCGAGGTAGGAATACCGGTCAAGGCGTCGAATATCGTTCTGCCCTGCGGAGCGGCGGCGCGCTGGACTGCATCAAAGCAGTAAGACACTTTCAAAAAGGAAAAAATATGGCATACATTGAACTGAAAAACGTGTGTTTTTCCTACGAGGACGACACGTGTGAAAACAAGGCGGTGCTGAAAAGCGTAAACCTCTCTATCGAAAAGGGAGAATTCGTTGCGGTGCTCGGGCGTAACGGCTCGGGCAAATCGACACTTGCCAAGCTGCTCAATATGATACTCGTTCCTTGCTCGGGCGAGATATTTATTGACGGCGTGAATATATGCGAGGATATGAGCGACGAGGCGATGCTTTCTGTGCGCAAGAAGATCGGAATGGTATTCCAGAATCCCGATAACCAGATCTTTGCCACGATAGTCGAGGAGGACGTTGCATTCGGTCCCGAAAATCTCGGAGTTGAAAGCTCGGAGATAAGAAGGCGTGTTGACGAGGCCCTTGCCACCGTCGATATGACCGAATACGCCCGTCACGCACCCCATAAGCTCTCGGGCGGACAGAAGCAGAGAGTCGCAATAGCGGGCGTGCTTGCGCTTGACGGCGAGTGTATCGTCTTTGACGAGTCAACCTCGATGCTCGATCCGAGAGGACGCGCAGAGATATGTGAAATGATGCGCCGTCTCAACAAGGAAAAGGGAAAGACGGTCATTCACATAACACACAATATGACCGAAGCCGAGATGGCAGACCGGATAATCGTCATCGACGACGTGGGAATACGTCTCGACGGCAGTCCGAAGGAGGTCTTTTCGGACGTTAAGACCTTGAAGGAGCTTGGTCTTGAAGCACCGCAGGCGACAGAGCTTTGCGATCTTCTCGCTTCCGACGGATTTGAGATCTCTCGCGGAGTGCTTGGCGAGGAAAACTGTGCAAAAGCGATATTTGACGCGATAAATGCGAAAAAAGGATAAGATAAAATGCAAAATGCAATAACGGTAGAAAACGTGTCGTACGTTTACGGGGAGGGAACACCCTTCCGCGTGCTTGCGCTCGACAGCGTTTCGCTGAACGTAAAAAAAGGAAAGCTTACGGGAGTTATCGGGCATACGGGATCGGGTAAATCAACCCTTCTGCAGATGCTCAACGGACTTGTAAAGCCGGATAGCGGCAGAATACTCGTTGAAAACGAGGATATATACGCCGATAAAAAGGCGAGAGGTGCTGCCTGCTTCAAGGTCGGACTTGTTTTTCAGTATCCCGAATATCAGCTTTTCGAGGATACGGTCGGAAAGGATATAGCCTTCGGACCGAGAAATATGGGGCTTTCCGAGAGCGAGATAGAGGAAAGAGTTATCGAGGCGGCCCTCTTTGTCGGACTCGACAAGGAAACTCTCGAAAAATCGCCCTTCGATCTCTCCGGAGGACAGAAGAGAAGAGCGGCTATTGCGGGAATTCTCGCAATGCGTCCCGATATAATAGTTCTTGACGAGCCTGCTTCGGGTCTTGACCCCGTGGGAAGGCGCGAGATATTCGGCGGACTTGAAAAATACCGCCGCGCTACCGGTACGACTATGATAATAGTCAGCCACTCTATGGAGGATATGGCAAGATACGCGGACGACCTCGTCGTTTTTGAAAACGGAAGAGTCGTTATGCAGGGAAGCAAGCAGGAGATCTTTTCAAGAGAAAACGAGCTTCGCGAGATAGGTCTCGAGCTTCCCCAGATAAGCCGCCTTGCAAGAAGGCTTCGCGAGATGGGACTCGATCTTCCGAGTGACATATACACAGTCGAGGACGCCTACGCCGAGATAAAAAAGCTTTGCGGAGGTGACAGGTAATATGTTAAGAGACGTTACCCTCGGACAGTATATTCCGGGAAACACCCCGCTTCACAAAACGGATCCGAGAATGAAGCTCATAATATCAATTTTTTTCATCGTCTCGGTCTTTGTGGCTAAAAATCTTTGGGCTATGCTTGCCCTCGTTTTAGTCACCCTCGTTCTCGTTGCCGCGGCAGGACTCAAGGCTAAAATGATAGTAAAAACGCTGAAGCCGATAATTTTCGTGGTGATATTCACCTCTGTTATCAGTATTTTCTGGCGTACGGGTGAAAATCTCATATTTGAATTCTGGAAGATAAAGATCTACGCAGAGGGACTCACGTACGCTCTGCTTATCGCCCTTCGTATAATCGTTCTCGTTATGGGATCGAGCGTTCTGCTCTCCTATACCACCTCGCCAATAGCCCTTACCGACGGACTTGAGCAGATGCTCTCTCCGCTTAAAAAAATAGGCGTACCCGTTCACGATTTTTCGATGATAATGACGATAGCTCTCCGCTTTATTCCCACTCTTATCGAGGAGACCGACAGAATAATGAGCGCACAGCGCTCGCGCGGAGCAGATTTCACAAGCGGATCGCTTATAAAGCGCGCAAAGGCGCTCGTTCCGATATTCATTCCCCTTTTCGCGTCTCTCATAAGACGCGCGGACGAGCTTGCCGTTGCAATGGAATGCCGTTGCTACGTCGGAGACAACGGACGAACCTCTATGAACAAGCTGAAATACTCGCCTCGCGACTTTTTGGTCCTTTTGGTCTTTGTTATAATCTGCGCAGGCGTTGTATGTATCGGTAAATTTATCCCCGGTCCGACGTTTTAAAATGAAAATTACAAATTTCGGAGGATAATATCCTTCGGGAAAGGAGCGCATATATGAAGATACTTTTCGAGGTATCCTATCTCGGCACTGCATATCACGGATATCAGGTTCAGAATGGAAGCGGACTTCCTACTATCCAGAAGGCGTTGCAGGACGCGGTCGAGGAGCTTTTCGGAACGAGATTTTGCCTTAGCGGATGCAGTCGCACAGACGCGGGTGTCCACGCAAGACAGTTTTTCTGTACTGCGGACGGAGTTCCGGAGAAAACAGTCCCCGAGGACAAAATACCGATCGCAATAGCGAGCTTTTTGCCGGGCGATATATCTGTGCGCTTCGCAAAATACGTAAGCGACGATTTTCACGTCAGATATGACGTTGAATACAAGGAATATGAATATACTATTCTGAACACACGCCTGCCCGATCCCTTTTACAAGGATAGGGCGTACCACCACCCGAAGCCTCTCGACGTTGATCTTATGAATACTGCCGCGCGTCATTTCGTCGGCAGACACGACTTTGCCGCATTTATGGCGCAGGGATCCTCTGTCAAGGATACTGTCAGGGAGATAAAATACTTTGACGTGCGAAGAGAGGGCGACCTCGTTATTTTGCGAGTGGCGGCAGACGGATTTCTCTACAATATGGTACGCATTATGACGGGAACGCTCGTTGCTGTCGGAAAGGGGAAAATGCCGCCCGAAGCCATTACGGAGATGCTTCTTTCGAAAAATCGCGTTTTGGCAGGCGAAACGGCACCGCCCGACGGACTTTACTTATCAAAGGTCGATTACGGAAATTGACTTTATCGGAAAAAACTTTCTCTGTTTCTTGTGAAGATCCCGCGCATACTGAAAACAGTACTTGCGTAAGGAGTGGAAGACACCGACACGCTCGGTGTCTTTCTTTTTTTATCGATGCCAAAACAAAAAAAGCC
>JAZSKY010000038.1:0-3336 GCA_045535095.1 Eubacteriales bacterium
AGGTTATAATATGATTGATATTGAAAAAATATTGTATGACAAAGTTAAATCTGTAATGTCAAATTGGAACGAGGATGGCATTTATGCTATTTCCTTTTTCGTTTATTCTAATGAGGCATACGAGTTTAAGAACTTCACCAATGTATCAACTTGGGCTATTAGTTATAATACAGAGTCAGATTGCGAGGGGGCAGGTCCACTTGATGAAGAAAGGTGGAACTATGCTTTTTGGAGACAGGATGAAACAAACATCATTGACATTGACGAGCCTGATGAATGCACCGAAGCTTTGTATAAATGGTATGCAGAACAAGGTATTGAAAACATCGGTTATGAAGATATGGACAATATGTACGATGAAGAATATAATTACATCGGCAAGGGTCCTGTTGGTCATTATGAATTAATTGGAATTGCCGCCAATGTTGCAAAGAAACTGCAAGAAGAGGGTTTTGTTGCAAAACAATTCAAAAAAACACTCCCAATTATAATTCATGGACTTGAATGTGCTTGGTATGATATTGAGGCAACCCAAAAGGCAAACCCAAACGGAGAAGCAGACACATATATCAATGCAATGAAAGAAATGGGAGCAATTTAAATTTTAGAATCAAAAAACAAAAAAGGACTATGACAGTTTGTGTATCATAGTCCTTTAAAATAACTTGCACCAAGTTTGCACCAAAGCAAAAAGCAAGGCATAAAGAAAACCCCGAAAATCGTGATGGTTTCGGGGTTTTTGAATACTCTGTAAGATAAGTGATTATCTCTTCGAGAACTGAGGTGCGCGACGAGCTGCCTTGAGTCCGTACTTCTTTCTTTCCTTCATACGAGGGTCACGAGTGAGGAATCCTGCCTTCTTGAGAGGAGCGCGGAATTCGTCGCCTGCGAGAAGAAGTGCTCTTGCAATACCGTGACGGATCGCTCCTGCCTGTCCGGAGAAGCCACCGCCCTTTACGGTGCAAACTACGTCAAACTTGCCAGCGGTCTCGGTAACACCGAAGGGTTGGTTTACAACGAACTTGAGGGTGTCAAGTCCAAAATAATCGTCAATATCACGTCCGTTAATGGTAACCTTTCCAGTGCCGTTGAACAGACGAACTCTTGCTACCGACTTCTTTCTTCTGCCGGTGCCATAGAAATAAGGCTTTGCGCTTGTATACATCGTTCTATTCTCCTTTCACCGATTAAAATTCGTACTTAACGGGCTGCTGTGCCTCGTTTTCGTGGTTAGCGCCGCGATATACTCTGAGACGGGTGAGGCTCTTCTCGCCGATCGAGTTCTTGGGAAGCATTCCCTTAACTGCGAGCTTCATAGCGAGTTCGGGCTTCTCTGCCATGAGAGTACGGTAGTTGGTAGCCTTGAGGCCGCCAATGTATCCCGAGTAACGGTAGTAGAACTTCTGATCGAGCTTCTTACCGGTGAGGATAGCCTTTTCTGCGTTTACAACGATTACGAATTCGCCGCAATCAACGTGGGGGGTGTATTCGGGTCTGTGCTTGCCGTTAAGGATGTTAGCTACTGCTGCTGCAGTCTTACCGAGGGGCTTGTTTGCCGCGTCGATAACGTACCATTTACGCTCAACGGTTTCTTTTTTAGCCATGTAAGTGGACATCTTGAGTAAACTCCTTTTAAATATATGATAATTTTTTTATTTCTGAATTTAGACAGCTTTGTGATTATATCATTATTTTTTGCCTATGTCAATAGTTTTTTTCGATTTTTTTGACGCAAATTAAAAATTTGCGGTATTATCTCTCATTTTCTCGTTTTTTCTCTCGTTTTCTCACTCATATATAGTTATCAAAAGAAAAAAGTTAACAATTTATTTTTTCCTTTCTCCCGAAAATGACAAAATACTCGCTCTCTATGCTGCATAATCTATATTTGCAGGGAGCTTCCCGAATATCGGGTGAAGATATTTCGTCCACACGCCGCGCGGCAAGGCATATTCGGGCTCCCGCACGAATAAAGATGTAACAAAGATCGAAGTACAAACGGTGTAAAAACATGAAAGGAAGAAACAAAATGACCGAAACTCTTCAAAAAAAGTATATGCCCGAGGGAAGCCTTATCGGGAGCATCACTAATTTCGAATATCTTTCGTCCGAGCGCGGACTTGAGCGCGCAATAGCGGACGGAGCGGTTCTTGAGGCTATTGCCACAAGCTGTGACAGCGCGCGTAATCTGACGGTCGATCTCGGCTGTATGACGGGCATTATAAGGCGATGCGACGCGGCGTGCGTGCAGGAGGGCGAAATACTCAAGGACATTGCGATAATCTCGCGCGTAGGCAAAGCGGTATGCTTCAAGGTGCTTGCCATCAGAGAGGACGAAAACGGGAGTCCCTATGCCCTTCTTTCGCGCAAAAGCGCGCAGGAGGAGTGTATGCGGGCATTCCTCGGCGACCTTATACCGGGAGATATAATCGACGCGCGCGTCACCCATCTTGAGCATTTCGGCGCATTCGTTGACATCGGCTGCGGAATCGCTTCCCTTCTTTCTATCGACTGCATATCGGTATCGAGAATATCGCATCCGCGCGACCGATTTTTCGTGGGTATGCCGATAAAGGCGGTGATAAAAAGCATCGACGAATCGAGCGGACGGATATTCGTCAGCCACAAGGAGCTTCTTGGAACGTGGGAGGAAAACGTCGAGCATTTTTCGATCGGACAGACGGTTATGGGCAAGGTGAGAAGTGTCGAGCAGTACGGGATATTTATCGAGCTTCTGCCCAATCTTGCGGGACTTGCCGAATATCGCGAGGGTGTAAAGGTAGGCACGTCGGTGGCGGTTTACATAAAGAACATTATCCCCGAGCGAATGAAGATAAAGCTCGTTATAATCGACGGCGCAAAGACGGTGGAGGCGCCCATGAAATTCGATTATTTTCTGCCCGAGGGCAGAGAGCATATCGACTCGTGGCGCTATTCCCCACCCGAAAATCCGCGCGTTATTGAGACGGTGTTTGAATAAAATATATTGGAAAGGGGCGTGTGAAATACGCCCCTTCTCTTTTTCGTGTGTTCGAACAAACTAAAACCCTTGATCTCCTCATCCGTCAGCCTTCGGCTGCCACCTTCTCCGCTGGAGAAGGCTTTCTATTATGGGAGCAGATCGAATTTATTTGTATGTTCTTAAACTTTACCCCTATCCGCGAGCAGAGGCGCCCTTCCGCGCCGAAGCCGCCGCAAGCGGCGCCGTGTCATTTGCCGAGGCAAATGACCTCCGATTTATATACATCAGGGAAAACCGCGCCGCATCTATCAGATGCGATAAAGAATAGAAAGTCGGAGGCCAAGCGGTCTTAGGAAGACAAACTGGTAAGACAA
>JAZSKY010000030.1:0-3467 GCA_045535095.1 Eubacteriales bacterium
TCATTTTACAATTTACGTCTTACGTGTGTTAAAAGCCACACTTGCCATCGGTATCACCTCATATAAAACCTAAAAAAGCACACATTACCCCTTAAAGGGCATTGTGTGCTTTCGTTTTTCTCGTCTTTTCGGGCAAAACACGGCGCCCTTCTACTCTTATTATAGCACTGTTTTGCGCCAAAGTAAATATGCACGTTGCACAAGATTTTTACACTCTTTTTGTGCTATATGCACTAATTTCAAAGTGCCTTTTCACGTCCGATTTTCGGCTCTGAAGGTCCGAGTTTTTAAAATATATATAATATAATAAAAATTTACAAAAAACCTTTGACATAAAGGTTTATTTATGTTATAATAAAACGATTACCGTGGAGGCGTGTCCTTTGCGGTGAAAAAAGGAGGCGGAGAAATTTGATAATCCTTGGAATTGACCCCGGTATTGCTATCGTCGGATACGGAGTTATTGAATACAAAAATTCAAGGTTTCGCCCGATAGCGTACGGCGCGATAAGAACGCCTGCGCACACCCCCGTCGAGAGCCGACTCAAGATGATCCACGAGCAGCTTTCCGAGATCATCGACCGCTTTTCGCCCGACGAAATGTCGATAGAGGAGCTTTTCTTCAATAACAACACAACGACCGCGATAGTTGTTGCAGAGGCAAGAGGAGTTATCCTTCTCACCGCCGCGGAAAAGGGACTCAAAATAAGCGAATACACACCTCTTCAGATAAAGCAGTCGGTCGTCGGATACGGCAAGGCAGAGAAGAAGCAGGTTATCCACATGGTCGGCACGATACTTTCGCTGAAGGATCCGCCAAAGCTTGACGATACAAACGACGCGCTTGCCGCCGCAATATGCCACGCACACACCTGCGGCTCTGCGGTAAGGCAGTTCTATAACCTCAAATAAATTCAAAAATCGGAGAAAAAATATGTTTTACTACCTTTCGGGAACTCTTGCAATATGCACTCCCACGATGGCGGTCATCGACTGCTCGGGAGTAGGATACAAGCTGTCTATCAGCGCAAATACTCTCTCCTATCTCGCAGGGAAGGAGAATACAAAGGTCAAGCTCTACACCTATTTTTCGGTGCGCGAGGACGCGCAGGAGCTTTACGGCTTTTCGACCGAGGAGGAGCAGACCGCGTTCACGATGCTCATCGGCGTATCGGGAATAGGACCGAAGGCGGCAATATCGATCCTCTCGGTGCTTACCCCCGCAAAGCTTTCGATAGCGATCTCCACGGGAGATGCAAAGGCGATAGCAAAGGCGCAGGGCGTTGGAGCAAAGACTGCGGCGAGAGTCGTTCTCGAGCTTAAGGACAGCGTTCCGAAGATGTCGGGCGGAGACGTTTCCGATATTGCCGACGTCGTGTCCGCACCTACGGGCGGCAGACTCGCCGATGCAGAGGCGGCACTTGCGGTACTCGGATACAGCCGTCCCGAAATAGCGTACGCACTACGCGAAGTTGACACCACGCTTGACACCGAAGAAATAATAAGACTTGCCCTTCGCAATCTTATGAAATAAATCGTAAAGGAGAAGCAAAATGGCAATAGATTTTGAATTTGAGCTTGACGGATACGAGGCGGAAAATCGCATAATCGACGCCGAATATTCGGAAAACGACGTTGACACCGAGATAACACTTCGCCCGAGGGTCCTTGACGATTACATAGGACAGACGAAGGTAAAAGAAAATCTCAAGGTCTATATAGAGGCGGCAAAACAGAGAGGCGAAATGCTCGACCACGTTCTGCTTTACGGACCTCCCGGTCTCGGAAAGACCACACTTGCGGGCATTATTGCAAACGAGATGGGGGTAAACATCAGAATAACCTCAGGCCCTGCTATTGAAAAGCCGGGCGACCTCGTTGCTCTTCTTACGAACCTTTCGGACAACGATATCCTCTTTATCGACGAGATACACCGCCTTGCGCGTACTGTCGAGGAGATACTTTATCCCGCGATGGAGGACTATGAAATAGACATCATCATCGGAAAAGGCCCGTCGGCAAGATCGCTTCGAATGAAGCTTCCGAAATTCACTCTTATCGGCGCGACCACGCGCGCAGGACAGCTTTCAACTCCTCTGCGCGACCGCTTCGGCGTACTCTTCAAGCTCGAGCTTTACTCGGTGGACGAGCTTGCAACGATAGTTGAGAGAAGCGCTCATATTCTCGGATTTGATATCGACAGAGGAGGCGCGCGTCAGATAGCGTCCTGCTCGAGAGGTACTCCGAGAATTGCAAACCGCCTGCTTAAAAGAACGCGCGACTTTGCGCAGATCAAGGGCGACGGAATAATCAACGAAAAGATCGCAAGAGTAGCACTCGACGCGCTTGAGATAGACGAGCTTGGACTCGACAACGTTGACAGACGTATGCTTGAGGCAATAATAAAGTTCTACGGCGGCGGTCCGGTCGGACTCGATACCCTTGCCGCAACCATCGGCGAGGAGGCTATCACGATAGAGGACGTTTACGAGCCCTATCTTATGCAGATAGGATTTCTCAGCCGTACTCCGAGAGGAAGATGCGTAACAAAGCTCGCGTACGATCATCTCGGAATACCTTTCGGTGGCAACAACTCACAAACTTCAATTCTTTAGGGGCTTTGCTTTTTAGGGGCGTTGCTTTTTAGGGGCTTTGCCCCTATGACCCCACTTAAACCCTTTTTGGAAAAAGGGTTTAAGAATCCCAAAAACTTTACTTAAAAGGGAAATATTCGGTAAAGTTTTTGAAGATCAAAGAAACTTTTTTCAAAAAGTTTCTTTGCAGGGTTTTCAAGGGACAGAGTCCCTTGGTATTAAAGAAAGGACAAAAACGATGTATATAGCAGATAAATGGCAGGATTACGAGCTGCTTGATGCAGATAGCGGCAAAAGGCTCGAGAGATGGGGATCGTACACGCTCGTTCGTCCCGATCCTCAGGTAATATGGAAGGGCTGTGCATCCGAAAAGCTCTGGAGAGGCGCAGATGCTAAATACACCCGCTCCAAAAAGGGTGGCGGCGCTTGGGACGAGGGTGCAAAGATGCCCGAAAAGTGGCAGATAGAGTATCAAAGTCTCGGACTCAAATTCGTAGTCCGTCCGACGGGCTTCAAGCATACCGGACTTTTCCCCGAGCAGGCCGCGAACTGGGATTGGTTCTCGAGTCTTATCAAGGGAGCAAACAGACCGATCAAGGTGCTTAATCTCTTCGCCTACACGGGCGGTGCTACGGTTGCCGCGGCAAAGGCTGGGGCACAGGTGGTCCACGTTGACGCATCTAAGGGTATGGTTGCCGCAGCAAAGGAAAATGCCCGACTTTCGGGTCTTGCCGATGCGCCTATTCGCTACATTGTAGACGATTGCAAGAAGTTTATTGAGCGCGAGATTCGTCGCGGAAATAAATATGACGGCATTATTATGGACCCACCCTCATACGGCAGAGGACCTACGGGAGAGGTATGGAAGATCGA
>JAZSKY010000031.1:0-18142 GCA_045535095.1 Eubacteriales bacterium
GCTACGATCCGACTTGGCAGAAAAAACAAGTTCCCTGCCGAAAATTATGTGTGTCCGTAGGGGCGATTCATGAATCGCCCGTTTTTGTTTTGCGTATTTCAGCGGGCGATTCGTGAATCGCCCCTACAAAATACAAACATCCTTATGAGAAGCCTCGTAAAACGTGCAGATCTTTATTTATTAGTTTTTCTGAAATATCTTCAGCGCATCGAAAATGCCGCCTACTCCGATAAGCTCGACCTCGCTCGGAAGCTTTGAAGCGTCAAACCTTGCAAGATCCTTTTTCGGGAGCATTATTTTCGTAAAGCCGAGACGTACCGCCTCGTTTATTCTGACCTCGGGCGCACTGACCGAGCGGCACTCTCCCGCAAGACCTATCTCGCCGAATGCAATAAGCTCGTCGGGAACGGGAACGTCCTTTATGCTCGAAACGAGCGAGAGCGCTATTGCCATATCAACGGCAGGCTCGTCCAGACGGAGTCCTCCGATAACGTTGAGATATGCGTCACAAGAGGAAAATTTAAGTCCGAGGCGCTTTTCAAGCACCGCGAGTATCAGATGCATTCTGTTATAGTCAATTCCGTTTGCAGTTCTTCTCGGAGAGGAGAGAACGCTGTCGGTGGTGAGCGCCTGAATTTCGGTTATCATCGGGCGGCTGCCCTCCATAACGCAGACCGCACAGTTGCCCGAAATATTGCGAGGACGTCCTGCAAGGAGCATTTCGGAGGGATTCTCAACCTCGCGAAGTCCCTCGCCCGTCATCTCGAAAACACCTATCTCGTTAGTCGAGCCGTAGCGGTTCTTGGAGGCTCTTATCACTCTGAAGAGCTGCTGACGGTCACCCTCAAAGGAAAGAACTGCGTCCACCATGTGCTCAAGCACCTTGGGTCCTGCGATGCTGCCCTCTTTATTGACGTGTCCGACCATAAGCACCGCGCTTCCGCTCGTTTTCGCAAACGAGATAAATCTTGCGGCGCATTCCTTGACCTGCGTAATGCTTCCTGCCGACGCGTTTGCCGCATCGCTGTACATCGTCTGTATAGAGTCTATAACGACAAGGTCGGGGGAGGTCGTCTCGCACTCGGAGAGTATTCTTTCAAGCGAGGTTTCGGTCATAATATAGAGGCCGTCTCCCGAAACGCCGAGGCGGTTTGCTCTGTATTTGAGCTGACCTGAGGATTCCTCGCCCGAAACGTATAAAACCTTTTTCTTTTGTCCTAGAACTCCGCATATCTGCATAAGAAGAGTTGATTTGCCTATTCCCGGCTCGCCTGCGATTAGAACGGCAGAGCCTTCGACTATTCCGCCGCCAAGTACTCTGTCAAGCTCTCTCATTCCGGTAAGCGAGCGCATATACTCCGGAATCTGAAGCTCGGAAAATCTGACCGCGTGGCTTTCGGAGGATGCAAGCACACTACCTCTGCGAGGGGCGGGTGCGCTCTGCACGACGTGCTCCTCAAGCGTATTCCATTCTCCGCAGGAGGGGCATCTGCCCATCCATTTTGCGCTTCTGTACTCGCAAGCGGTACATTCAAAATAGGATTTTGCTTTCATTTTGAAAAGTCCTTTTCTTTATTTGAGTCTGTTTTTTACTTGTTTTGGTTCTGAAGGTGTGAGTCGAGTGCGAGAAACAGCGTACTCGCTACGTCCCTTCTGTATTCCTTGTCGCAAAGACGCTCGTTTTCTGCGGCGTTAGAGAGAAATCCGCATTCAACGAGAATTGCAGGGACGCTCGCCTTATCAAGCACGTAGATCGTTGCGTTTGCCCCTTTCACCTGCCTGTTATTGTCCTTTTGTAAAAGCTCTCTTGCAAGCGACTGCACGCCCCTTGCAATTTCAAGACTCTCGGGTGTGTTTTTTGAATAATACACCTGAAGTCCGCTATATTTTTCGCTGACGAATTTATTCATGTGGATACTGACGAAAATGCAGTTTTCATACTTTTTCATCATATCAACTCTGTATCTCGTGTCCTGCGCCTTTTTTGAAAGCGGGATGCTCTCGTCGTAGCGCATAGTGTCGTCCTCTCTCGTAAGCACGACCTTATACCCTCTGAAAACGAGCATATCGCGGAGCATCAGGGTAATATCGAGGTTGAGATCCTTCTCAAGCACACCGCTGAGTCCGACAGCTCCTGCGTCTCTTCCTCCGTGTCCTGCGTCAAGTATTATCACCCTTTCGCTATTTTGCGCGGCGCTACTATTGACATAAGATATATTTTCTGTTAAAATACTCGGTGTAAGGCTCTCTGAAAAAGAAGAGACCAGAATGGCGCACGCGATTATCAGCGCCGTACAGAGTGTGAAATGCGCGCCGTAGATGGCGCTAAAGGACGTCTTTTTTCTCTTTTTAGTGGTCATATACACTATCACCCGCCTCGTACATAAATGCTTTTACAATATATGCTGCGGCGGGTGCAAAAAGTAGAAAATAAAAGTTTTTTAATCCTTCTTCTGAGGTCTTGAGACCTTGGGTGCGTATCTGTCCTCTTTTTTCTTCGGCGGACGAACTCCGTGACAGTATTTAACGCCGAGAATATAGGCAAGAGTGCAGACGATAAGTCCGGGAATGGGAGTGAGAAGATTTGCGAAGCTGACGTCCATAAGCAGAGTCATCAGCGCAACGTACATTCCCTGAATGAACTTTGCTATCGCGTTTGCGACTCCATAGAGCTGACCTGCCCACAGAGCGCCGCTGTGATCGAAGATCACCTTACCGATAAAGCTGAGAATTCCGAGAAGAATGTTAAGTCCGTTTGCGGCAAGAGCGAGCCAAAGTCCTGTGAGCGGCTTGTACTCACGCTTTCCCGCCTCGATTCTGATTCCGTCCTTCTGTCCAAGCTCGTAAACGAGCGAGTAGATGAGATAAAGATAAAAGAGCGCGGAAAAAATCCCCGATCCGATAAAGAGAGGAGAGCGCATATTTTCGGGATCTCTCGTTGCCATTGCTACGACGAGTCCGAAAAGCGTCATTCCAAACTGATAAAGTCCAAGTCTTACTACCTGGTAGCCTTGCTTTTTATAGAGATCCATAAGCTTCCCCCAAAAAATTAGTTGCTATAATAATTTTAATATATAATTGTGAACAAAAAACCGACATATAGTAAATATTATTTATATATATGCACATTTTATAAGGAGAAACCGCAGTGCAAAAGCTTCCAAACGTAATAACGCAGTTTTCTGCGTACAAGCAGCTTATACAGAACCGCTCGCCAAAGACGGTTGAGCAGTACGAAATAGACCTTGCGCTCTTTCTGAAATACGTCAAAGCGGTAGAAAACGGAGTCCGCGAGAGCGACACCGAGAAAATAGACGAGACCGATATTTCTGACGTTGACGTCGAATTTCTCGCCAAAATAACTCCCGATATGATAATGAGCTTTCTTATGTACGCCGCAAGATACAGAGGGAACAAGTCGTCGGTGACCGCGCGCAAGCTATCGGCAATACGCAGCTTTTTCAGATACTATACGGTGAACAAGCATCTTCTTAAAGATAATCCTGCAAAGGATATAGACTCGCCGAGCGTCAAGCGCGCTCTCCCGAAATATCTGACGGTTGACGAGTGTATGGCTCTTCTTTCGGCAATCGAGAGCGACACCGAGTCCAAATTCCGCGAGCGAGATTTCGCTATCGTCACCCTCTTTTTAAACTGCGGAATGCGTCTTTCCGAGCTTGTCGGAATATCATTTGCGGATATTGATCCCGATATGCGCTCGCTCAAGGTTACTGGTAAAGGTAGCAAGAACAGAATCGTATATCTCAACGAGGCTTGTCAGAACGCGATAAAAAACTATATCCCCACCCGCGCAAGAGTTGAAATTCACGATAAAAATGCGCTTTTCATCAGCCGTCTCGGAGACAGAATTTCGATCAAGACGGTTCAGTGGATGGTTGAGAAATATTTGAAGCGCGCAGGACTCGGATACAGAAAATTCTCGGTGCATAAGCTCCGTCATACCGCGGCAACTCTTATGTATCAGAGCGGTCAGGTCGATATTCGCGTACTTAAAGATATTCTCGGTCACGAGCAGCTCAACACAACGCAGATATACACGCATATCAGCAACGCGCAGATGGAGGAGGCTATGCGAGCAAATCCTCTTGCAGACGTAACTCTTAAAAAGAAGGAAAACGGCTAAAAATTACACAAAAACACAAGTAAATTCACTGCGTGTTAATAAATATAATATAAACTTGTATTTATAATACATCTTTAACGGAGATAAAAATGTCAGATAAACAATGTCCTATAAAAAAGACCTCAATAGGCGGTCAGGCGCTTATTGAAGGAATTATGATGCGCGGACCCGAAAAGACCGCAATGGCGATACGCAACCCCAAGGGTGCTATCGTTATGAAGGAGTGGAAAAACTCAAATAAGGTGTCAAAGCTTTCTAAAATCCCCTTCGTTCGCGGAATTTTCAATATGGTTTCCTCACTCGTTATGGGCTACAAGTGTCTCTCGGAGTCGGCTGAAATAGCAATGGACCTTGAGGAGCTTGAGCGTCAGGAGAAAGAGGAAAAGGAGCTTAAAGCTCTCAAAAAGAGAGCGAAAAAAGAGGGTATCCCCTACGAGGAGCTTCTCGCCGAGTACAAGGCGTCAAAGGAGCCTGTCGCCGAGGCCGAAACTGCCGAGGAAGTCGTTATAGAAGATAGCGAGACAGTAGAGGAAACTCCCGTAGCTGTCGAGGAAAACGAAGAGACGGTAGTCGAAGAGACCTATGCTCCCGAGGAAACGGAGATCACCAAGGAAGCGCCCGTTGAGGCTGTTGAAAGTGACGAAAAGGCAGACAAAAAAGAGAAGAAAAAGGACTCCGAAATGGGCTGGGTAATGCTCGTCAGCGTAGTGTTCGCACTCTTTCTTGTAGTCGGACTTTTCGTGTTCCTCCCCGAATTTATCTATAAGCTCGCCTTTGGCGAGTTCCCCGAAAATCCCACCTACTTTGACCAGCTCGGACGCAGCGCCTTCACAGGTCTTATCAAGCTCATTCTCCTTATCGGATATATGTGGGCGGTCTCCTTTATGAAGGATATAAAGCGCACCTTTATGTATCACGGCGCAGAGCACAAGACCATTTTCTGCTACGAAAGAGGACTTGAGCTGACAACTAAAAACGTCAGAGCGCAGAAGAGATTCCACCCGAGATGCGGAACGTCCTTTATCGTTCTCGTCGTGCTTGTCGGCATAATTCTCGGAAGCTTCATACAGTTTAACAGTCTCCTTCCCAGAATGCTCTCGAGAATCGTTCTCGTGCCTCTCATCGTGGGCATCGGATACGAGCTTATCAAGCTTGCGGGAAAGAAGGATAACCTTATAACGAGAATAATCTCCGCCCCCGGTGTATGGCTTCAGCACATCACCACAAAAGAGCCTACCGACGATATGATCGAGTGTGCGATAAGAGCAATAAGCGAGGTCATTCCCGAGGATAAGGAAAGCGATAATTGGTGAGGAAAATAAAAAAAGCACTATACAAATCCGCGGAACGGCTTGCCTTTCTGCGGATTTTGTGCTACAATTTAGAAAAACAAAAAGGTTTGGTAAATTATGAGAAAAAAACTATATTTGATGGTGGAACCGAGAGATGACGGTAACAAATTAAGTAAAACATACGATTTTATAATGATGCTTACCATAACCGCAAGCATAATCCCGCTTGCATTCAAAGAAACTACTGCCGTTTTCAAATGGATAGATTACATAACTGTAAGCATATTTATTATCGATTACTTTTTCAGGCTAATAACCGCCGATTATAAATTAAACAGATCTGTTGCATCATTTTTTATATATCCAATTACGCCTTTTGCAATAATTGATCTCGTATCAATATTACCATCGTTAACTATTTTAAACGGCGGTTTTAGACTGCTGAAACTTTTTAGACTTTTAAGAACGCTAAAAGTCCTTCGCGCATTTAAATTTTTGAGGTACTCTAAGAGTTTCGATATTATAATAAATGTGTTTAAGAAACAAAAAAGGATTCTTTATGCCGTTGCAACTATGGCAATAGCTTATATTTTGGTGTCCGCCCTTGTAATATACAATGTCGAGCCCGAATCGTTTGAAACTTTTTTTGATGCTATCTATTGGGCAACAGTCTCACTCACCACCGTAGGCTATGGAGACATCTATCCGGTAACAACGATAGGACAAATAGTAACGATGATATCGTCTGTTTTCGGCATTGCCATAATAGCATTACCCGCCGGTGTAATAACCGCCGGATACTTAGAAGAAATAAACAAGGACAATAAATGATTCACCATAAAACGGTGAGTGATCGAGCACTACGCCTCCCTTGTTTAAAGGGAGGTGGCACGGCTAAGCCGTGACGGAGGGATTGTAATGCAAAGAAAACACAACAAAAATATAGTTCCTCTTGCCAGAGTGTTGCGAAAAAACATGACCAAAGAAGAAAAACACCTTTGGTATGATTTTCTTCGAACTTATCCCATTCGTTTTTCTCGGCAAAAGGTGCTCGGCAAATATATAGCCGATTTCTACTGTGCGAAAGCTAATATTATAATCGAACTTGACGGATCGGGACACTACACGGAACACGGCAAAGAGTATGATGCCGAGCGCGCAGCTTTTCTTGAGAAATACAAAATAACCGTTATCAGAATACCGAATACAAAAATACGCGAAAATTTCCAAGGTGTATGCAAATACATAGATCAAATAATCCAACAATCCCTCAGTCAGCTTCGCTGACAGCTCCCTTTACACAAGGGAGCCCTTTATTTCGTTCACGAACAAACTCCCACAGACCGAATTCTGTGGGAGTTTTATTTTTATTTTAACCATAAAAACCAAACGGACAATTACTTCTCGTGCCTATCCCTTACCACCGAGAATGCCTCGTCTGCGATCTCGATAGTTTCCTTTATATCCTCGTCAGAAAGGGCGGCATTGATGAAATGGTTGTGGTGGTTTGTGAAGAACACGCCACGCTTCACGCACTCGGCGATCCACTCCTGATGGAGCATAAGCGTCGGATCGTCCGCAATTCTCAGATAGAAGAGCGAGGGGACGCCCGTAACTCTGAGGTCAAAGCCGTATTTCTTTCCCGCCTCAACAAGTCCGTTTTTGAGAGCCGTTCCCTTTTCAATAAGAATTTTTGGCGAATTGATGCGCTTCATCTTGTTTATGCAGGCAATTCCCGCTGCAAAGGGGACAGCAGACATCCAGTAGCTTCCCGTATAGGACATTCCCGACACCGTATTCTTGAGAAATTCCTTTCCGCAAAGGGCGGAAACGTTATATCCGTTTGCAAGCGCCTTGCAGAAGCAGATAAGGTCCGCTTCAAAGCCGAAATAGTGGTCGGAGCCTGCGAGGTCGAGTCTGAAGCCTGCGCGCACGTCGTCAACGACGAGAACCGTTCCGTTATCGGTGCAAAGCTTTCTGACCTCTTTCCAGAAGCCGTCTGCAGGAAGCTCGTTATCCATAAAGTTTCCGTGCATATAGGGCTGTGAAATAACTGCCGCGATCTGTCCCTTGTTCTCCTCAAAGACCTGCTTTAAGCCCTCGATATCGTTCCAGTTTACGTAAATGTTGTGCATTACGTCCTCTTCGATGACACCCGAGTAGTCGATCTTCTGAGTCCAGGGAGCAACTCCGTGATAATATCCCTTGAAGAAAACTATCTTCTTTCTGTGGGTATATGCTCTTGCAGTCATAACTGCAAGGGTGGTGACGTCATTTCCGTTTTTCGCAAAGAACGCCCAGTCTGCCGATGCGACGGTATCAACGAGAAGCTCTGCGAACTCGATCATCTTGGTCGAGGGGAGAGTGGTACAGTCGCCGAGTGCTCTCTGTGCCGCTGCCGCCTCATCTATTTCGGGATCGTTATATCCGAGTACGTTAGGGCCGTATGCGCACATATAGTCGATAAAGCGGTTTCCGTCAAGGTCCCAGACGTAAGTACCCTGCGCCTTTGACGAATAGAAGGGGAACGCCTCGACCGGTATGTAGCAGCCCTCGGCAGGGCCGAGATGTCCGTAAATACCCGAGGGAATGACCTTCATCGCTCTCTCGAATGCCTCGCGGCTTTTTTCGTAAGTATATATCTTTTTCATATCTTTACTCCTTTCAGGCAAGGTAGAGGGCAACTCTGTCGAGTATTCTGTTGACGTTATCTACCTGCGAGATCATTCCGCCGACTCTTATAAGTCCGGTGCCAACGCTTGCGAGTGCGTTGATGTCACCGTCAAAGAGCGCGCGCGCCGTTTCTACCGAGCTAAAGGACATATACGCTGTGAAGCTCTCGGGCGCGGAGTGAACTGCGGTAAGTCTATGATCCTTTGCCTCTATTGCAAGGGCGATAAAGCCCTCGGCGGAAAGCTTGACAGCACCGTCTGTGATGTAAGATGCGCTCGCGCGTCCGACCTTATCCTCGTTTCCTATCTGCGCGATAGCCGAGAGAATGAGATGGAACATCAGAGTAGTGCTTTTTTCAAAAAACTCTCTGTTTTCGAGGTCTTTTTTCTCGCATCTGAGATATTTCGTTAAAATATCGGTGAGCTTTATGAAATTCTTGGTGAGAAATCCGAGCTTTAAAAATCCCTTTCTCGGAATGGGGGTATAGGTGCCGTCTATCATCGCGTTGAACTTTTCGCACGAGGGGAAAACGAGCTTGATATCGCAGGGGTCTGCTCCCTCGCTGACTACGCATTTTCCGTTTTCAAAGGAAAGCTTGCCCGACGGACCGTCCTTTACAAGAATACCTATCGTCGTTTTCTTGACGCTTGCAAGCGCCCTTGCCTCATCGTCTATCTCGCAGAGATAAGGCAGAGTGCCAAGCACCGCGAAAAGATTTATATACGCCATTGTTTTCTGGTCTCTCACTGTATATACCTTCTTTCGTGTTTGAATTATAGATACATTATAGCAAAGCCTTGATGAAAAGTCAACAAAAAAGTCCTTGAATATTCAAGGACTCTTTTATTTATTCCTTCGCGCTCTTTTCGTCAAGTATATCGGACGCCTTTTTAAGCGAATCTGACGTCATCCTGAGAGCCGCCGCATCTATTTTGCCCTCGGTGACGACGTAGCAAACGGGAGTTGCAAACGCCGCTATCAGCGAGCAGATGCTCCCTATTTCGCCCGATACTCCGCTGAGTGCCACGCACGCGGCAAACAGCGACGAAAGCAGAGTGAGCAGAAACTTGCGCGATAAGAATTTCTTGATTTCCGCCACTTCCCTTCTTAAACGTTTTCTCGCCCGATCTCGGCGCGCCTTCCTTTTTGCATATTCATCTCCCCAAAAGATAGTGTACGGTTAAGGGCGAAAAAGTCTGCAAAAGCGCCTTTCGGACGACGTGTTCATTTTAATCTATAAAGCATCTCTTTAAAGTTGCAAAAGGTATCTTTTAGTATTATTTTTATGCGTTTCCGATCTCGCTTCTGAGCCGCGCTATCGACCTCTTTTCAAGTCGCGATATGTAGGACTGCGATATTCCGAGCATATTTGCCACGTCCTTTTGCGTGTATTCCCTGCCGTCACGCAGTCCGAACCGAAGCTCGATTATCTCCCGCTCTCGCTCGGAAAGACATCGCAGGGCGCATCTCAGAGTCTTTCTCTCCTCTGCCTCCTCGAGCGCTATACCGACACTATCCTCCTCCGAGCTTAAAATGTCCGAGAGAAGAAGCTCGTTTCCGTCCCAATCGACGTTGAGCGGCTCGTTTATTGATATTTCAACGTATTTCGAGGTCTTGCGAAGATACATAAGTATCTCGTTTTCGATGCACCTCGAGGCGTAGGTCGCAAGCTTGATATTCTTGTCCGCGCGGAAGGTGTTTATCGCCTTGATAAGTCCTATCGTGCCTATCGAGATAAGATCCTCAATTCCTATTCCCGTACTCTCAAATTTCTTTGCGATATAGACGACGAGCCGAAGATTTCTCTCGACCAGAATGCCGCGAAGCCGCTCGTCTCCCTCGGCGCGCGCGAGTATGTCCGCCTCCTCCTCGGGAGTCAGCGGTACGGGGAGAGTATCCGTCCCGTTGACGTAGTATATCTGCCCCTCTTTTTCAAACATTCTTGAGAGAAGAATCTCCAAAATCGAGCCTATAAAATGTCTTTTCATTTCTTTTCACCCCGTATTTACTTTATAAGACTTTTCGGCAAAAGGGCGTCGCAGCCCCCAAAATTGCTGTTTCCTGTGTCGAGCGCAACGCACGCCTCAACCGTGTCTCCGTCAAGCTCTATTTTGTCGGGGACGTAACCGAACAGTATGCGCGCTCCGCCCGTACCTACGGGCATTATCGGTATTATGCGAACCCGTCTTGCACTCTCGAGACTGGTCTCTCCGAGATAGCCGTCCGACGAGAAAAACACTCCGTGGAGAGCCCTTGGAACTATCTCGCGCATCTTATTTTCGCCCGTGATTATGACGGGCAGTCCGCCTATCGGCTCGCGTAGAAGATTTCCGCTGTCACAGTAGGCACTAAGGACTGTGCTTTTGTCCTCCGAGACGATGGTAAGGCGAGTCCTTTGCGGAGATCTTTTCCTTTTTCTTTTTGAAAAAAGATACTTAAAAAGGACACTCAGCAGAGAGGAGAGCGCGCAAACGGCAAGCGGAATTATTCCTCCCGAGCCGCCTGCGTCACGCAGACTCTCGGGACGTCCGATTATGAGAAAAAGCTTTGTTACAGCGTGGGAGATAAGTGACGAAAAGCTCGAAAAAAGTAGAAACGACCAAAGAAATTTCAGCAGTCCTATTCCTTTAAAGACCACCGCGCAGGCAAGGAGCTGGGAGGATAGCGCAATAAGGTAGGCAAAAAACTCGTCCCCTGCAAAAACGGTCTGCGCGACCGCGATAAGAGAGGTGAACGAGGCGGCAAAAAGAGCTGCAAAAAAGCTCGTCTTGATTTTAAGCAGAGCGCCGACGGATAAAAGTACGGTAATATCCATACTCAGATTTATTATGAAAAATATATCGTAGTAAACCGTCATTTTTTCTCTCCCCACGCCGACTTTAATTAAATTATATTACGCAAGATGCGTAAAATATGTCATAAACGGAGGCTGTAAAAATTCGTTTTATGCCTATACCGGCAAATAATTGTAAAAAATATGATATTTTTTTGTCTTGTACTTGAAAAGCTTTAAAAAATAGTGTATAATAGTTAAAAGATAAAAAATCAAAAAGGCGGTAAACGACAATGATGTTACCCGAAAACGAAAACACCATAAAATTTGCGGTCAAGGACGAAAAGGATCTCAGAATCCGTCACACCCTTTCTCAGGTGTACTCCGCCCTCAAGGAAAAGGGATACGATCCCATTAACCAGATCGTAGGATATATCCTTTCCGAGGACCCCACCTATATCACGAGCCATAACAACGCGCGCAGTCTCATCTGTAAGCTTGACAGAAACGAGCTTCTCAACGCTCTCGTGCGCTTCTATCTCGGAGGAAAATAATGTCCCTTTTGCGAAAAATCTCGCAGACATTATAAAAGCATCGTAAATGATAGTAAAACACATCTGCAACGCAGAGTCCTTCGATAAAGAGCGCACGGTGATCGCGCTCGGAAATTTCGACGGCGTACATTTTGCGCACGCTCAGCTTATTAAAAAAGCAAAAGAGATCGCAACCTCGCTCTGCAAGACGGCGGGAGAGAGTGTTCTCACCGCCGTTTTTACTTTTTCAGATCCGAAAAAGCCTTTCCTCACGTCAAACGAGGAAAAGCTTGCGATATTTGAGCGTCTCGGAGTCGATACGGTATATTTCTGCCCGTTTGAATACGTAAGGGATATGTCGCCCGAGGTCTTTGCGAGAGAGATCCTTTTTAAAAAGCTCTCCTGCGCCCACGCGGTGTGCGGATTCAACTACCGCTTCGGCAAAAACGCGCTTGGAGATGCGGATACACTTTCCTCTCTTGCAAGCGAGCTTTCCTTTGGCTGTACCGTGATATCCGAGATACGCGGAGTAAACTCAACGAGAATACGCGAGCTTGTTTCCGAGGGAAATATCACTCACGCCGCAGAGCTTCTCGGCAGACCGTACTTTATTTCGGGAGAGGTCGTTCATGGCAAGGGTGTGGGACACACCTTCAACTGCCCGACGCTCAATATTGAGACTCCCGAAGGCAAGCTTCTTCCCGCAAGGGGCGTCTATTTCACCGAGTGCAAAATCGGGGACGAAATATTCCCGTCTGTCACCAACGTCGGCACGTGTCCGACCTTCAACGGCGAGAAAACCGTGTGCGAAAACCACCTTCTCGACGTAAATATTGATCTTTACGGTCGAAAGGCGGAGGTCTTTTTCTTGAAATTCCACCGCGCAGAGACTAAATTTTCGTCCGCGGACGAGCTTTACAAGGCTGTCTGTGAGGACGTTCGCGCCGCGCGAGACTTCTATCTTTCGCGCATCGAGTAAATTTTACCAATTACCAAAACGGGAGGAAAAGATACTGTGCAAATAAAAAAAGCCGCGTGTATATTTACGGCGTTTCTTCTTATATTTGCCTTTTCGGCGTCCTTTCCTCTTTCCCTTTCGGCAGACGGAGACGGCGAGATAACCTACGCCGAGGCTCTTGAAGCGCTAAAAAACGATATGGCAGATCCCACGACGATAGATACTGTCAAGGAGGCTTATCTCTACTGTCTCTCGACAGACACCGAGCTTCTCGATTTCGACTCGTCACCCGACCTTTCCGAGCCGCCTGCAGATACGGCGAAGCTTCTCGCCGCGCTCACCGCGTACGATCTTATTGACGCCCTCTCTCCGAGTGACATTGATACAGACCTCTCGGCAACGGTCACGATAACTCAAAAAATGATAAACGATTCGCCCGGAACGAGATTCGACTACAAGCGAAACGACATAGTTCCGTACAGAGACCTTCTCTGCACGATGCTTATGCGTACCGCCAACGATTCGGCAACCGCGCTCGCGTATTCGCTTTGCGGAGATATGAACGCGTTCGCCGCCAAAATGAACGAAAAGGCGGCATCTCTCGGGCTGAAAAACAGCTTCTTTACAAATTCGACCGGTGCGTACGACGGACGCGCGTACACCACCGCAAAGGACATTTTCCTCGTTGCGAAGGCATTTTACGAAAACGAAATACTTATGGACTTCGTTTCTCACCGTCTGCACTCTCTCACCTGGACGATGCCCGACAGAACAAGAACGGTGTTCAGTAACAACTTCCTGCTCAGCGAATATTATAATACGGGCAAGGACATAAGAGACCGCTCTGTAAACGGAATGATCGTTGGCAAAACGGCAGAGGGCGGAGACGTTATCGTTCGAAGCGCAAACTACAACGGCTACGAATACATCTGCGTTATTCTCGGCGCGGCTCGCGACTCCCATTTCACCTATTCCTATACGGTATCGGGCGAGCTTATAAAGTGGGGATCGTCAAGCTACTCGTTTGTAAAGATTCTTGATAAAAACCGACCGATCTCGGCAATTTCTGTCAAAAATGCGCGCGAAAACGATTCTGTACCCGTCGTTCCAACGAGCGACCTTTCGAGATATATCCTCTCAGATGCCGCCGAGACAGGCAAGCTCACAACCTCGGTGGTGCTTAGTGAAAGCTCTCTCAGAGCACCCGTTGCCAAGGGTACGGAGGTCGGCGAGGTCGAGGTCTATTATAACGAAGAAAAAATATATTCCTGTCCGCTCGTCACCTCGTGTGATATAAGCGAAAACACGACAAGCTCTATGATACAGTCGGTATGGGAGGCATTATCGTCCAAAAAGGCAATAACCATCTACACCGCAACTCTCTCCGTGGTCTGCGTTTACATTCTCATTAACTCGATGATAAGATACCGCAGAAGAGGAAAAAACAGCGGAAATTAAGGAATGCAAAGGAAAAAAGTTATGTTTAATACCATAAAAGAGGATATTGCGGCAATAAAAAACCGCGACCCTGCGGCGAGATCGTCGCTTGAAATTATGCTTCTCTATTCGGGATACAAGGCTATCCGCGCTTACAGAAAGGCGCACTGGCTTCATAATCACGGATTCCGTTTTCTCGCGAGATACGTCTCCCAGAGATGCGTGAGAAAGACGAACATCGAGATCCACCCCGCCGCCACGATCGGCAGACGCGTCTTTATCGACCACGGAACGGGCGTCGTTATCGGTGAGACCGCCATCGTCGGAGACGATTGCACCATTTATCAGGGCGTTACCCTCGGCGGCACGGGCAAGGACAAGGGAAAGCGTCACCCCACGCTCGGAAACGGAGTTATGGTGGGTGCAGGCGCGAAGGTGCTCGGTCCTATAAATATCGGAGACAACACGAGAATTGCCGCAGGTGCGGTAGTACTCGCTGATACACCGAGCGACTGCACAGCGGTCGGCGTCCCCGCAAGAGTGGTCAGAGTTGGCGGCGAGAAGGTGAGAAACCTCGACCAGATCCACGTTTCCGACCCTGTCAAGGAAGAGCTTTCCAGACTCGAGCAGCGCATCGCCGAGCTTGAAAAGCAGCTTGAAAATAAGTGAGATAACAAAAAAACGCAAGGGATCTTCCCTTGCGGTTTTCATTTTAAGCGATCTATTTTTTATTTACGAGTTTTTTCAAAACGCCGCTGAGCGGAACAATGAGCAGTCCTGCCGCAAAATTACCTGCGCAGTGCACTATATCAAACGGAATTCCCGCCATTACCCAGGCGACCGCTTGCTCAAAGCTCATTTTGAACATTATCGCCTGCGCTGGGGCGTACAGGATCCCGAACGCGAGTCCGTGAAGCGCGCAGAGCGCGGGATATACTACGTAGCAGAGCCATTTCGGCATTTTCTTCGGCAGTATCATAACTACCGCCCAGAGGATAGTCCAGATGTAAAGATAGGGTATCCACCAGACCGAAAATCCCGCGAAAAGTCCGTTAAGCATAACGTAAACGTATATCGGAATGAGCGCTTTTTTGCGAAAAACTATCGTAAACACGATCGTGAACATTCCGAGCAGGTGAATGTTCGGCAGGGCCTCCATCACGATCTTCGAGGCGTACATGAGCGCTCCGAGCATCGCGAAGATGACCATTTCGCGTATTTTAAGCGATTTGTTTTTTCTGTTACTTTGTGTATTCAAGGCGATATACTGTTCCTTCTGTTATCTCTGTCGAGTCAACACCTGTCATCGCCATCTCGCCGTTTATGTAGAAGCCCCAGTAGCTCTGGTCGATATCGAAGTCTGCGGTAACGCCGTTTACTACCTTAACGTAGAGTCCGTACGCACTCTCCTCGCCCGCGATAAGCGAGTGCTCGAGGAGTGCCGCGCCGACGGTATCCTTATCGGTCTTTATTGTAAAGGTGACTGTCTTATCTTCGATTTTCACCTCAACTACCGCAGTTTTTGATCCGCTACCAAACTCTTTGTTTTCCTTGTAGGTAGCGCCTGCCCAGAGGCCTTCGTCCGCAGTGACGTCTCCGCCGTTGTTTGTTTCTCCGCATGCGGTGCTTTTATTACAAGCGACAAAGCAGAGCGCAAGAGCGAGAACGAGAATGACTGATGTGAGTGATTTGATGATTTTTTTCATTTTTCTTATCCTTTTCTTTTGTTTATTTTACAAAAGGATAAAATAAAAGCGCCCTTCAATGAAGAGCGCGCAAAAACCTTCGCACGGTGTCCTGCCACACCGCATTTTCACGATCCCTTCAAGCTGCCCAAGAGACTTTTACAGTTCACAGTAGCGATAAGCATTCCGACTTGACCCTACCTTTTCGGTGGGAGATACGGTAATGGCTGTTGCTGCGGATTCTCACCGCGATTTCCTTATCCCCGAACGTACCGTCAAAGCAGTACGCCCGACAACGAATATTTTAGTATTCAGATGCTCTGCGTTTATTCTTTTGTGAAATCATTATAGTACACAAATCCCGTAATGTCAAGTGTTTTTTATATAATAATGAAAAAAATCGCACCCACAAAGGGGTGCGATTTTTCTTCACGCGGTTTTCGCGTTTTTATTATTCGTAGAGCTTACCGATCTTGGTGAGTCTGTCGTACTTAGCCTTTGCGTTAGCCTCAGCCTGAGCGAAGAGCTTCTCTGCTCTTTCAGGGAATGCCTGAGCAAGACGGGTGTAACGTGCTTCACCGTTGATGAATTCCTTGTAATCAGCAGTGGGCTCCTTGCTATCGAGAACGAACTTGTTCTCTGCAGCAGGATTGTATCTGAACATGTGCCAGTAGCCTGCGTCAACAGCCTTCTTCATCTCTGCCTGGCAGTTAGCCATACCGCCCTTGATCGAGTGCATTTCGCAAGGTGCGTAGCCGATAACGAGCGAAGGTCCGGGATATGCCTCAGCCTCTGCAAGTGCCTTGAGAGTCTGGTTCATATCAGCGCCCATAGCGATCTGTGCAACGTAAACGTAGCCGTAGGACATTGCGATCTCTGCAAGGTTCTTCTTGCCGATTGCCTTACCTGCTGCTGCGAACTGTGCAACCTGTCCGACCTGCGAAGCCTTGGAAGCCTGTCCGCCGGTGTTGGAGTAAACCTCGGTATCGAATACCATTACGTTTACGTCCTCACCCGATGCGAGTACGTGGTCGAGACCGCCGAAGCCGATATCGTATGCCCATCCGTCTCCACCGAAGATCCATACTGCCTTCTTGGAGAGGTACTGCTTCTCTGCGAGAATCTTGGGAGCAACGGGGCATCCTGCCTCTGCTGCCTTTTCGAGCTCAACAACGAGAGCCTTGGTTGCATCCTGGTTCTTGGATCCGTCGTCCTTGGTAGCGAAGTAGTTCTCTGCCGCTGCTTTGAACTCTGCGGAAGCCTTGTCAGATGCTGCCATTTCTTCTACCATACCGATGAGCTTCTCACGGATGGTCTTCTGTCCGATATACATACCGAGACCGTGCTCTGCGTTATCCTCGAAGAGCGAGTTAGCCCAAGCTACGCCGTAGCCCGATTCCTTGTTTACGGTGTAAGGAGTTGCAGGTGCCGATCCACCCCAGATGGAAGAACATCCGGTAGCGTTCGAAACGTACATTCTCTCACCGAAGAGCTGGGTGATAAGACGAGCGTAAGAGGTCTCTGCACAACCTGCGCAAGATCCCGAGTACTCGAGGAGGGGCTGCTTGAACTGCGATCCCTTAATGGTAACGTTGATAAGCTCCTTCTTCTCTGCGACCTTTGCAACTGCGTAGTCGTAAGCGTCCTGCTGGTCGAGCTGAGTAGCGATGGGCTTCATCTCGATAGCGGTGCCGAGCTTTTCGTTCTTGTTTACAGGGCAAGCCTTTACGCAAAGCGTACAACCCATACAGTCAAGAGGCGAAACTGCCATAGTGAACTTGTAATTAGTCTTAATGACAGGCTTTGCTGCGAACTTGGTGGATGCGGGAGCTGCTGCTGCTTCCTCTTCGGTCATAGCGAAGGGACGGATACAAGCGTGAGGACATACGAACGCACAGTTGTTACACTGGATACAGCTTTCGGGATTCCACTGAGGAACCGAAACTGCAACGCCTCTCTTCTCGTATGCTGCAGAGCCCTGCGGGAAGGTACCGTCTGCATATTTAGCGAAGGTTGCAACGCTGAGCGAGTCACCCTGCATCTTGCCAACGGGAACAACGATGTCGTTAACGAATTCAACGAGGTCGTCTCTCTCACCGGTAGCCGTAGCCGAGGGCGCGGTCTCTCCTGCGTTTGCCCACGAAGCGGGAACGTCAACCTTGGTAAGAGCGTCCTTACCTGCGTCGATTGCGGCATAGTTGAGGTCAACGATTGCCTGTCCCTTCTTGATGTAGGACTTGTAAGCAGCCTTCTTCATGTACTCAATTGCCTCATCCTTGGGCAGAATGTTTGCCAAAGCAAAGAAAGCGGACTGAAGAACGGTGTTCTTAACCTTTGCGTTACCGATGCGGTTGGTTGCAAGGTCGGTTGCGTTGATGACGTAGAAGTTGATATTGTTGTTAGCAATATATTCCTTAACCTTTGCAGGCAGGTTCTTGGACAGAGCCTCGATGGTGTTCCACTCGCAGTCCAAGAGGAAGGTACCGCCGGGCTTAACGTCGGAAACCATGTCATACTTCTTCAGGTATGCCTGGTTGTGGCAAGCAACGAAGTCAGCCTTGTTGATGTAGTAAGGAGACTTGATGGGGGTGTCACCGAAGCGCAGGTGCGAGATGGTGATACCGCCGGTCTTCTTGGAGTCATACTG
>JAZSKY010000013.1:0-12658 GCA_045535095.1 Eubacteriales bacterium
AAACTTTTTATAAAAAGTTTCTTGGTGGGGTCTCGGGGCAAAGCCCCGAGTTAAAGACTGTCAATATACTTGCAGGCTGCAACAGCGGCAACTGCGCCGTCTCCGCTTGCGGTGACTATCTGACGGATCGCCTTCGTGCGGCAGTCGCCTGCAACGAAGATTCCGGGAGTGCCCGTCTCGCACGATTCGCCTGCTACGATGTATCCGTAGTCGTTAAGCTCGGCTACGTTTTCAAAGGGCTTGTTCTCGGGCTCCTGACCGATAGCAACGAATACTCCGTCAACGTAGAGACGGGAGATAGCATCGGTGGAGGTCTTTTTTATCTCGAGACCTTCAAGCTGTCTGTCTCCGATAAACGCGGTAACCACCGAGCCGAAAATGAACTTTACGTTGTCGCGGAGGTAGAGCTTTTCAATAAGAGTCTCCTCGCCGGTGAGGTGGGGAAGATTCTGAATGAGAGTAACGCTCTCGCAGATGTCGGAAAGCATCACTGCCTCCTGAAGCGCGGTGTTTCCGCCGCCGATGATGGCAACGTTCTTGCCCGCATAGAAGGGACCGTCGCAAACGGCACAGTAGGATATGCCCTTGCCGACGAGATCGGCTTCTCTGTCAACGCCGAGGTGGCGGTGACGCGATCCTGCCGCGATAATGACCGAGAGAGCCTCGTAGAGCTTGCCGGACTCGGTTTCTACGATCTTGTGAGACTCTGCCTCGCTTATCGAAATAGCGCGATCCAGCTCGATTTCTGCGCCCTGAGCGATAGCCTGATCTATAAGACGCTCGGCAAACTGATTGCCGCTCATCTCTAAAAATCCGGGATAGTTTTCAACCTTGGGGGAATGAGTGATCTGACCTCCGAAGGTCTCCTTTTCGAGAAGCAGGACGCTTTTTCCTGCTCTTGCGGCGTAGATCGCCGCGGTAAGACCCGCGGGACCTGCGCCGATTATAAGTATGTCGTACATAGTGTGATCCTCAGTTTTAGGAATTTGCTTCAGCAAACTTTCTGATGTTGGAAACGTTGGTGATAACCTCGGTCTCTCCACCCTTGGAAACGATCATCGTGGGAGCCTGGTGAACGTCAAATTCAGCAGCCGCCTCGGGGTTGTCGTCAGCGTAGATCACGTCGTACTTTATGCCTGCCTTGTCAAGGAATACCTTTGCCATCTTGCAGTTGGGGCAGGTGTGGGTAGCGAAGAGGATTATTGCCTCAGCGGTGTCCTGAGCGAAATCGTTTGCAGGAGCGATCGCCTCTGCAGCCTTTACAGCCTCGTCGGACTTAGTGATCTCCTTCTCGCCGTACTTTGCGATGTTATATACCTTTCTGTCCTTGTACTCCTGGCTCTTACCGTCGTTCCAGTTGAGAACGGGGCGGTAGTAACCCGTGATACGGCTGTAAACCTCAGCCTTTTCACCGCACTCGGGGCACTCCCACTGCTCGCCTGCGAGGTAACCGTGGTTGCGGCATACCGAGTACGTGGGCGAGAGGGTGTAGTAGGGAAGAGCGTAGTTTTCTGCGATCTTGCGCACGAGATTTGCCGCGCTTCTCCAGTCGGGAAGCTTTTCTCCGAGGAATGCATGGAATACAGTGCCCGAGGTGTAGAGAGTCTGGAGACCGTCCTGAACGTCAAGTGCTGCGAAGATGTCCTCGGTGTAGCTTACGGGAAGGTGCGAGGAGTTGGTGTAGTAGGGAGTAGCGTCGCCCTCGGTCGCGGTAATGATGTCGGGATAACGCTTTCTGTCGTGCTTTGCGAAGCGGAAGGAGGTGGACTCTGCGGGGGTAGCCTCAAGGTTGTAGAGGTCGCCGTAAGCCTCCTGATAGTCGGAGAGACGGTTTCTCATGTGGTTGAGAACGTCCTTCGAGAACTGCTGAACTGCCTCGGAGGTCATATCAGCTCTGAGCCACTTTGCGTTGAGACCCGCCTCGTTCATACCAACGAGACCGATAGTCGAGAAGTGGTTGTTGAAGGTTCCAAGATATCTCTTGGTGTAAGGATAGAGACCGTTGTCGAGAAGCTTGGTGATAACGGTTCTCTTGGTCTTGAGCGAACGTGCGGAGATGTCCATGAGTCTGTCAAGACGCTTGTAGAAATCAGCCTCGTCCTCTGCAAGATATGCGATTCTCGGCATATTGATAGTAACAACGCCGACAGAACCTGTCGATTCGCCCGAGCCGAAGAATCCGCCCGACTTCTTGCGAAGCTCACGGAGGTCAAGACGCAGACGGCAGCACATCGAACGAACGTCCGAGGGCTCCATATCGCTGTTGATGTAGTTCGAGAAATAGGGGGTACCGTACTTTGCGGTCATCTCAAAGAGAAGCTTGTTGTTCTCGGTCTCCGACCAGTCAAAGTCTCTGGTTATCGAGTAGGTGGGGATAGGATACTGGAAGCCGCGTCCGTTGGCGTCGCCCTCGATCATGATCTCGATGAACGCCTTGTTGACCATATCCATCTCGGCTTTACAGTCCTTGTACTTGAAGTCCATTTCCTTGCCGCCAACGAGACAGTTGAGCTCTGCAAGGTCGTTCGGAACGGTCCAGTCGAGAGTGATGTTGGTGAAGGGAGACTGAGTTCCCCAACGGCTGGGAGTATTTACACCGTAAACGAAGGACTGAATGCACTGCTTTACTTCCTTGTAGGAGAGGTTATCTACCTTAACGAAGGGAGCGAGGTAAGTATCAAACGAGGAGAATGCCTGAGCGCCTGCCCACTCGTTCTGCATGATACCGAGGAAGTTTACCATCTGGTTGCAGAGGGTGGAGAGGTGAGCCGCAGGAGCGGAGGTGATCTTTCCGACTACGCCGCCGAGACCGTCAGTGATGAGCTGCTTGTGCGACCAGCCCGCGCAGTATCCGGTGAGCATCGAAAGGTCGTGAATGTGGATATCGCCGTTTCTGTGAGCGTTTGCGATCTCGTCGTCGTAAACCTCGGAGAGCCAGTAATTAGCGGTAATAGCGCCCGAGTTGGAAAGGATAAGTCCGCCAACCGAATAGGTAACGGTAGAGTTCTCCTTAACTCTCCAGTCGAGAGCCTTGAGGTACTGGTTTACAGTTGCCTTGTAGTCAAGCGCGGTGTTCTGAATTTCGCGGAGCTTTGCTCTCTGGCGGCGGTAAAGAATGTATGCCTTTGCAACGTCCGAGTATCCTGCCTGAACGAGAACAGACTCAACGCTGTCCTGGATGTCCTCGACCGCTACGATATTATTCTTGATCTTGCCCTCGAAATCGGCGGTTACCTTGAGTGCAAGGAAGTCGATTATCTGGGGATGGTACTGCTTTTCCTGAGCTTCAAACGCCATCTTGATAGCATTAGAAATCTTGTCAAGAGAAAAGTCAATGATTTTTCCGTCTCTTTTTTGAACCTGATACATTTTTTGTCTCCTTTTTCTTTGATTTTTCTTTTGCGTTATATTCCGCGTATCTCTGCGGAATTAACGAATGGCAGAACTGCCTTTAACATCTCACGCATTTCGTTTTCCGGAACGCCGAGAGTGTTTTTGTCGATAAGGTCGCCCGAATCGACGAATGATTGAAGATAGTAGCGCTTTGCACCCTTAATAAAGCGTCCGATGGACTCGAAATCGCTCACCTCGTGGTAGCCCTTCACGACAGTTGTGCGAAGCTCGTAGTCAACGCCTCCCGAGAGAAGAATGGAAACGCTTTCGCTTATCTTGTCGAAAAGATCGACGTTTCCGCAGGTCAAGGCGTACTTTTCGGGTGAGTTTTTGATGTCAAGTGCCACGTAGTCAACGAGCGAGCTTTCGATGAGTGAAGAAAGAAGCTTCGGGCTCGTGCCGTTGGTGTCCAGCTTGACTGCATATCCGAGTTTTTTGAGCTTTTCAAGGAATTCCGGAAGGTCTTTTTGAAGGGTAGGCTCGCCTCCGCTTACGCAAATTCCATCGAGAATACCGGCTCTTTTTTGAAGAAAAGAGAATAACTCGTCATCGGTTACGTACCCAGCATCTTGTGGATGGGTGACGAGCGAAGCGTTGTGACAAAAGGGGCATCTGAGATTGCATCCGACGGTAAATACCGTACACGCAACCTTGCCCGGAAAGTCGAGTAGGGTAAGCTTTTGTAAGCCTCCGATATTCATTCGCTCACCTCCTATAAACAAGATATTGGGTTGTGCTCTTCAAGTATAAACTATATATAGTGATTTGTCAAGGGTAAAAACGATTTATTTGAAAAAATGGTAATATGCACAAATTTCACTGCCTGAATTTGTGCAATACGATTATTTCGTGACAAATTAAAGGAATTTTATGGAAAAATTATTAAAATTCGGTTGCATAAGCAACAAAAGAGCCGACACAATATCTTGTGTCGGCTTCGTTTTTCACTTTTGCGCTTTAAAGGGCAGATTTGAATTTTTCAAGCTGCTTCTCGACAAATGCGCGAAGCGTGCTCTCGCATCTCTCTCTTTCGGTGAGATAGCTCTCGCCGTGACCTGCGTTTTCAACGTAGATGACCTCTTTTTCACCCGCGCACGCCTCGAATGCGCGCTCGGTCATAGAGCAGGGGACGAAGTCGTCAGCTCTTCCGTGAATGAATAAAACGGGAACCTTGACCTTTTTCAGAGTTTCGCAGGTCGATACCTCGTCAAACGAATACTTTGCAAGCAGTCTTGCCCATATATTCATAGCAGGCAGAATTATCTGCGGCGGAATGTGATAGGTCGTTCTTATAACGTGCGAAATTATCTCTTTGGGAGACGTGAAACCGCAGTCAGCAATTATCGCGATAAGATTTTCGGGCATATCAAGCTCGCCTGCCATAAGGACTGTCGAAGCGCCCATAGAAACGCCGGTTATAATAATAGGAAGCTTTTCGGAGTATCTCTTTCTCACCTCGCTTGTCCATCTCTGACAGTCGTATCTCTCAAGAGCGCCAAATCCTATGTAAGAGCCACCGCTTCTTGCGTGTGTGCGCTGATCGACGATGAGAAGATTAAACCCGAGCGAGTAGTAGAAGGGAGCGGCGCACGAAAAATCGTTTTCGCCCGCGCTTCTGTATCCGTGGAACATAATAAGCGTCGCGCGCGGAGAGGGATTTTCTATCAGAAAACCGCCAAGCGTCTCGCCGTCGTGCGCTTTTATGGAGATCTCCTTTTTCGGCATGGACCTTATCCAGTCAACGCCCTCGTGTATCTCGCGATTGAATTTGTACCACGCGGTATTCGGATTTTTCTCGATCACCTCAAGGGGAAGGTCGGGACGTCTGCCGATTGCCTTGTTCATTGCCCAGAGGGCAATTATCATCCATATAATAAATAAGGAAAGAAGAGTCAGAAAAAGGCTCGGGATCACTCCGAGATCAAACAGAAGGACGCTCATTTCGCCCTCTCTCTCATAGCTATCTCGGCTACCTCGGGGGTGAGATATTTTGTAAGATCGAGATCGTATTTCATAAACTCTCTTGCGATGCTCGACGAAATTCTTTCGTATTCGGGACGCGAGAAGAGAAGAAGGGTCTCGGTTTCGGGATTTATATCGAGTCCCACGTTGTGAAGATCCTTTTCGTAGTCAAAGTCGCGCGCGTTTCTCACGCCCTTGACTATAAAGTTTATTTCGTTTTCCTTTGCGTATATTGCAACGGGCTTGTCCGAGACGTCGATTTTCACCTTCGGAAGATCCTTGCACATAGCGCAGAGCATTTCTGCACGGACCTTCTCCGAAAAAGCGTAGCTTTTGCTGCTGTTTCTGAAGATGCAGACTCTTACCTCGTCAAAAAGCTCGCATGCGCGCTTTATAACGTCGAGATGACCGATAGTCGGCGGATCAAAGCTTCCCGTAATGAGTGCTTTTTTGTTGTTCATATCAGAATATCCTTTCTTAAAGGTGTGACCTTTTGTTAGCGGAGCGCGTCAACGGCGCTCTTTCTGTCGGCGCTTCCGAACACGGACGAGCCTGCAACGAGTACGGTAGCACCTGCATTTGCGCAAAGCCTTGCGGTCTCCTCGTTTATTCCGCCGTCAACCTCGATCTCGTATGCGAGCCCCTTCTCGGCTTTGAGTCTGTCAAGCTCTGCGATTTTATCGAGAGCTATCGGCATAAATTTCTGACCGCCAAAGCCGGGCTCTACCGACATAACGAGCACGAGATCGCAGTACTCAAGATACTTTTCTATCTCCGAAACGGGGGTTGCGGGCTTTATCGAAAGACCGGACTTTACCCCAAGCTCGCGTACGGCTGTAAGGGTGGCAAGGACGTCCTCACACGCCTCTGCGTGGACGGTGATGAGGTCTGCGCCCGCCTTTTTGAACTCGGCGATATATCTTATCGGCTCGCTTATCATAAGGTGAACGTCAAAAAACATTTTGCTCACCTTTCTTGCCGACGCTATGACCGGAATACCGAATGAAATATTCGGCACGAAAATACCGTCCATAACGTCGAGATGGAGCATCTCCGCTCCTGCCTTTTCGACAGAAAGAATGTCCTCTCCGAGCCTTGTGAAATCGGATGCGAGAATAGAGGGTGAAATTTTAACCATTTTGCTTTTCTCCTGAAAATTAGTGCGTGTTAGTCGGTAACCGAAATCCGTCATGCGCCATATTATGTGTTAGAGGCAGACCGATACCGAGAAAATTTAAGAAAAGGTAAAACCGTCCGCGGCGGAGACGTTTAAAAGAAGGGAAGTTTGCTCTATAATAACGTGCCGGGATAGGTCTTGCCGATAGGTGCGTGTCTCCTTCGGGAGACGCGCGCCGTTAAATGCTGTAAAGCAGACAGACCGCGTGAGCCGAGATAGCCTCTTTGTTTCCGGTAGCGCCAAGCCCTTCCTCGGTGGTCGCCTTGACGTTTATATTTTCTATGCCACAACCGAGCGTGTCGGCTATGTTTTTTCTCATTTCTTCAATGTAGGGACGCATCTTCGGTGCCTGCGCGATTATCGTAATATCGGCGTTTGAAAGGACGAGCCCTTTTTCGCGTACTGCGTCTCTGACTCTCTCAAGAAGGAGCATACTGCAAATTCCCTTGAAATCGTCGCTTGTGTCGGGAAAGAGCTTTCCGATGTCACCGAGAGCGGCAGCTCCGAGCATCGCGTCCATCAGCGCGTGGACTGCAACGTCCGCGTCCGAGTGACCGAGAAGTCCCTTTTCAAAAGGAATTTCCACTCCGCATAAAATAAGCTTTCTGTCCGAAACAAGACGGTGCAGGTCGTATCCGTGACCGATTTTAAAGTTCATTTTCAGCATTTTCCTTTCGTTTTCTGTCCGAAATTATGGCCTCTGCAAGGAGCGCGTCGCTTTTGTGTGTGACCTTGAAATTAGGCTCCTTTACCTCGAAAACCTTGACCTTGAAGCCTGCGTTTTCAAAGAGGGAAGCATCGTCCGTCGCCTCAAGGGCCTCGCTCTGTGCATAGTATGCGGCGGCGCGGTAGTGCTTTACCGAAAAGACCTGCGGAGTCTGTGCCATCCAGAGAGTCGCTCTGTCGGGAGCCTTCTCTAAGACGTATCCGCTGCGCGATACGATCTTCGGTGTATCAACTGCGCGGCAGGCGGCAATACAAGCCTTTGACTTATATGCGCTCTGTATTATTTCGTCGATAGCTTCGGGAGTAATCAGCGGACGTGCCGCATCGTGTACCGCAATAAAGGACACGCCCTCGGAGATCGCTTCAAAGCCGCAAAGAGCCGATTTCTGTCTCGTTTCTCCTCCGATTACGACCTTTGTCGGCTTTGTCAGAGAAAGAGATCTTATTATCTTTTCTATCGCGGAAATATCCTCTTTTCTGGATACTACGATAATTTCGCCCGTGTTTTCCGAGCGGTCAAACGCGAGAAGGGAATATGCGATCATCGGCAGAGAGCAAATGGGGGTAAGCTGCTTTGGAAGACTGTCTCCCTTGGAAAACCGCGATCCGCTTCCGCCCGCGAGAATTATCGCGGCGCACCTGCGATCCGAGAAGGCTCTGCAAAGCCCTTTTAAAATACTCATAAGGAATGCTCCTTTGTTTTGTGGGTGTCTTTATCTTATTTCGTATCCCGCGTCAGATACTGCGCTGAATTTGCTTAAAAAGAATACCTTCGCGAATTTTATAAGGTATCCTGTGTCGTGATATCCTGCCGTTTCGCATATACTGTGCATTGCGAGCTGTGCAAGACCGATGTCGGCGCAGCATACGGGAGTCTGATGCAGAAGAATGTTTCCGAGCGTCGAGCCGCCGACAATGTCAGCGCGGTTTGCGTAGCTCTGACAGGGAACTCCTGCCTTTTCGCAAAGCTTTCTGACTATCGCGCCCGACATTGCGTCGGTGGTGTATCTCTGCGATGCATTCGTCTTTATAACGATTCCGCCGTTTATAACGGGTGCGTTCTGCGCGTCAAAAAGCTCGGGGTGAGCAGGGTGAAGCGCGTGCGCGTTGTCAGCGGAAATCATAAACGATCTCGCAAGAGCGGCGTGGTAGTCGGCTCTGTCTCCGCCGAGCGAGACGACTGTTCTCTCAAGTACCTCGGGGAGAAAATTCGAGAATGCGCCCTCGCGTGAGGAGCTTCCCGTTTCCTCGTTGTTGAAAAGTGCAAGGACGGGTACGCCCGACACCTTGTCAAGATCAGCCATTGCGCGAAGGAATGAAAATGCGCACTGGAGGTCGTCAAGTCTCGGTCCGTAGAGGAATTCATAGTTTACTCCCATGCGGCCGCAGGAGGCTCTCGGTACTGCAAAGAGGTCGTACGAGAGAATGTCACTTGCCGTAATTCCTGCATCTTCTGCGACGACGTCGAGAATGCTCTTTTCACTGTTTTGCGCGTACAGAGGGAGAAAATCCACCGCAAGAGAGGGCTTTTCGATAGTTCCGAGATGCGCGGGTACGCTCGGGATTATCATAACCTCGCGGTCAAGGTAAACGTTTTCCGATACGATTTTTCCGTCCTTTTCAAAGCATACGCGTCCCGCAACAGAAAGCTGACGGTCAAAATAGGACGAGAGATTTGCGCCGCCGTATTTTTCAAGTGTAACTCGGTTGTATCCGCCGCTTTTCACCTCGCAGTTCGGCTTTAATTTGAGCGCGGGCGAGTCAACGTGCGCTGCGGCGATAGAGAAGGAGAGCTCGGAGATGTCCTCGGGGATACAGAAGGCAATAAGAGAGGATCCGCCTCTCGTTATAACGTACTTTCCGCCCGGCTTTATATCAAAGCGCTTTGACGCGTCAAGGCGCTCGAATCCGCAAAGAAGGCTTTCGGCAAGCTCTACCGCGTGGTATGCTGTGGGCGAGCGGTCTATATAATTCATTATGAGAGGAATTTCGTTTGTAATATCAAATTTCATATTAGTTGCTCCTGAAAATAACTATTCATCTTAATATAACACATTCCAAAGAAAATATCAAGGATATTTTGGAAATTACGCCGATTTTTTGATAAAAGTCAGCAAGTTAACAAAAAATTTTATAAATTATGAGTTTTTGTTTCAAATAACGATTGAAAAAATACACGTTTGATGCTATAATATAACTGTAAAACTGTACACATACATATTTTATATAAATCTTCGGAGAATTGCGAAATGAAAAAACTCTTTATAATTACTCTGCTTATTTCGGTGATGCTTTTCTCGCTTGCGTCCTGTCTTGACCCTGATAGCGAGGACACGAGCGGTGATAATAATGACGCTATGGACGATAACGTCATAGAGAAAAAAGAGGGAATAGAATTTGAATTTAAGGACGGTGCAACCGTTGACGTTGGCAAGACTGTCGTTTTAAAGGTCATAAACCTCTCGACGGGTAAGCAGACTGCAAACCTTTTCTGGGAGTCGGATAACCCCGAGGTGCTGACTGTCGATTCCAAGGGAAACGTTACGGGTGTGTCCGAGGGAAACGCAACTCTCAAGGCAACCACCTTTGACGGCAAGTTTTCGGCAGAATGTGCCGTTACGGTAGTCCTTCGCCTCTCGGGTGTTCAGCTTAGCTATGAGGACTACGACCTTGAGGTCGGCGACAGCGTACAGCTTGTTGCGACTCCCGTCCCCGGCAGCTACGTCGGTGCAAGTTATACGTGGCTCTCGAGCGTTCCCGACGTTGTAAGCGTTGACGAAAACGGAGTCGTTACCGCGCATAAGCTCGGAAGCGCGAGCATAATGGTAAGCGCAGAGCCGGGCGGATATACCGCGATATGTAGCGTAAAGGTCGGTAAATATGCAGATTCGATCACTCTCGAAGCAGAGGAGATGACGATAAATAAGGGGGTTGACCATCAGCTCGGACTGACTATGCTCCCTGCGGACGCCACAACGAGACCTCACTGGAGATCGTCTGACGAAAGCATCGTTATAGTAAACTCGGGCGGAGTTATAACCGCCAAAGCGGTCGGCGAGGCGGTAATTACCGTCACCACCACAAACGGACTCAGCGCAAGCTGTAAGATCACCGTAGTCTCTGCGCTCAGCGGCTTTGAATTTGCCGAGAGTGAGATAGACGTAAGCAAAAATTCGGTAACGCCTCCCTCGATAACATTCGATCCGATCGACGCGACCAATACTAATATAATATGGACGTCGTCCGATCCCTCGGTCGCATATATTAACGCTAAGGGAATGATAGTCGCCCTCAAAAACGGCACGGTAACGCTTACTGCCGAGTCGGAGGACGGCGGATATATCAGAGAGCTTACCGTAAACGTTGTAAATCCTCTTACCTCAATAGAATTTGAGGGCGGAAAGGACGCGCTCACCGGCAAGTATCCCACTATCACAGTACCCTGTACCGATAGCGTGACCTTGAAGCCGACCTTCAAGCCCTTTGACGCAGACGAGATCCCCTATCTCGTTTGGGAGTCGAGTAACGTGACCGTTGCGAACGTAAACGGTGGCGTTCTTGAGACCTATTCGATAGGTACTGCAACTATAACCGTCACCTCTCCTAACGGAGTTTCGGCGTCCTTTGACGTTGAGGTCGTAAAGAAAATATATCCCGTAGAGAGCTTCGAGGCTCTTTCGGATACATACTATATGAACGTTGGCGACCTGCTCGCGATCAAGTTCAAATATCTCCCGATAGAGTCGGCGGAGGACGCCTTTATCAGCGGCGTCACCTTCTCGGCGGAGGGAATAGTCCTCTGGAATGAGGAAGTCTCTCGCGTTATCGCGGTCGCTCTCGGTGAGTGCGACGTTACCTTCAAGATAATAAACGCAGACCTTAGCGAAAAGACCTGCACGGTCAAGATAAAGATCGTTGATGAGAGCGCTTCTCTTGACGAGGAATATAAGAATGATACACATTCTCTCCGCGACTACTACGGAGCGAAGAAGGAGACTCTCGCGCAGAAATACGCGACTCTCAAGGCAAGAGAAATAGAGCTTTTAGAGCTTGTCGAGGCGCTTCGAAATGAGATCGCAAACGGTACTCCCGAGCTTCCCGAGATCGGTGAGGGCGAGGAAAATACCACTCCCTCCGAGCCTCAGGCAGACCCGAGAGAAGCACTCCTTAAGCAGTATGAGGATGAGCTTGTAAGCGTTCGCGTTGAGATCAGAGAGACCGAGCTTGAAGAGGAAAAGTGCGATGCCGAAATGGCAAGCGTAATAGAGGGACTCGCGGATAAATATTCCTGTGTTGCGGATCAGATAACCTACGATCCCGATAGCGATCCCTATCCCGAAAAGGCGGATAGCGAATTTGTCAAGGTGAGCGACTACTCGTCGAACGTTATCTCCGACCTTGACTACGCAAAAGATACGAATGCTACGGGCAAAAAGGTGTACGCCTTCAGTGATGCGTATCTGCGTTACGGAACGGTCGGAAAGCTCGTCAAGGTAGCAGATTTCTTCGCTTCGATCAATGACGGCGGATATAAGATCATCATCACCGAGGCGTACAGACCGAAGACCGCGCACGATATTATCTCGCTCCTTGGCGCAGGAGATCCCGCCTCCTACGAGCCCTTCTGCACGGGCGGTGCAGTGCGGATAGTCATTGCAAATCCCGACGGTTCGGTAGCCGAGGATCTTGACGGCGGACTTGCCGAGCTTCTCGCTATGCAAATGGAGCTTAAGGGCTTCACTTGGGACGAGGCAAACAGCTGCTTTGTCGATGATGACAGTTATGCAGTTGAGGAAAGCTTCCTTTCGTCCGAGGTAATTATCCCTGAATAAACAAAAACACCCCGAGAAAGGCTGCTTCTCATAAGGAAGTTGGATATTTCTTGTAGGGGTCGACGGTCTCGCTGCGGCTCGGTCACGCCACGGCTCTGACAGCCGCGAATGGGCTGTCATTCACTACCGTGTCGCCGCTTAGCTACCTCGGCGACCCGTTAAGATAAAAATTTGATACGCAGAAAACAAAAAGATAACCCCGACAGATTTTTCTGTCGGGGCTCGTTTATTCTGTTCGATAAACTTCTATTTATCGTTCCGATTTATCGTCGGTTTCGCATTTGTATTACAAAGGCTTCGGGTAAAGCTCATAGCCTTTTGTAGGGCTGTGCCTTGGTGCCGCCGTTGCCTAAAACAAAACTTTTTTGTTACGGCGGGGACAAGCTCCCTCCCGCCGATGTAATCCCGTTATAATAAAAATCGGCAGAGAAAATAATATCTCTGCCAAAATTTGTTTGTAGGGGCGATTCACGGATCGCCCGTTTTTGTTTTGCGGTTTTTGCTCCTCCCGAAAGCCTTCTCCAGCGGAGAAGGTGGCAGCCGCAGGCTGACGGATGAGGAGATCAAG
>JAZSKY010000078.1:0-30751 GCA_045535095.1 Eubacteriales bacterium
CTTTGCCCGTGCGTGCGCCCATGCGCACGGGCAACATTGAATCAGAGAGTGGGTGCTTCCAAAGGGAGGGATTCTTCCCTCCCTAGTTGGTCGTTCTTTGGTTCGTTTCTGTCGACACAGAAATGAACGAAAAGATTTCTCTCAAACGTGTTTTCGTGTGTTCGCACAAATCACCACTCCATCAAAGAAGCGTGGTCAAAGGCTCCTTATGCCCGCGCCCTCACGCGTCGATGGTCGAAACCTTGAAGGTGATCTCGTCGAGTACGTCGAGGAGTACCTTAACGGTATCAAGGTTGGTGAACATCGTAACGTTGTTTTCTACCGCGTGACGGCGGATCTGATATCCGTCCTGCATCTGATCTGCAGAGCCGAGATCACGGGTGTTGATAACGTACGCGATATATCCCTGACGGATAGCGTTCGGAATGTCGTCGCTTCTCTCGTTGCCCTCGGTGATCTTTGCCATAACCTTGGTGCGTATTCCGTGCTCCTTGAGGAACTTTGCAGTTCCCTCGGTCGCCTGAATGTTGAATCCGAGATTGTAGAAGCGTCTGATAAGAGGAAGCGCCTCCTCCTTGTCCTTGTCCGCGATGGTAGCGAGGACGGTTCCGTAGTTCTGGATCTGCATGCCTGCCGCCTGAAGCGCCTTGTAGAGAGCGCGGTTGAGCTTTGCATCGTAACCGATCGCCTCACCTGTGGATTTCATTTCGGGCGAGAGGTAGGTGTCCATTCCGCGAAGCTTTGCAAACGAGAATACGGGTGCTTTTACGTAATATCTGTTCTTTTCGGCAGGATAGAACTCGGTAATTCCCTGCTCGCGGAGAGACTGTCCGAGAATTGCCTTGGTCGCGATGTCTGCCAGAGGATATCCGGTTGCCTTCGAGAGGAAGGGTACCGTTCTCGACGAACGGGGATTTACCTCGATGACGAACACCTCGTCGTTCTTGTCAACGATGAACTGAATGTTGTAAAGTCCGACGATGCCGAGTCCGAGTCCGAGACGCTTGCCGTAGTCGAGGATCTTCTCCTTGACCGCGTCCGAAATGCTGAACGAGGGGTAAACGCTGATACTGTCTCCGCTATGGACTCCGGTACGCTCAACGAGCTCCATAATTCCGGGAACGAAAACGTCCTTTCCGTCGCAGACCGCGTCGATCTCGACCTCTTTACCCATTATGTATCTGTCAACGAGGACGGGCTTGTCCTTGTCGATCTCAACTGCCGTCTTGAGATAGTGGCGAAGCTGACTTTCGTTTGCGATTATCTGCATCGCTCTTCCGCCGAGAACGAAGCTCGGACGAACGAGAACGGGGTATCCGATTCTTGCCGCAGTCTCAACACCCTCTTCGATGTCGGTAACTGCCGCGCCGGTCGGCTGAGGAATGTGAAGCTCGGAAAGGATATGCTCGAACGACTTTCTGTTCTCTGCTCTGTCGATAGCCTCAACGTCGGTACCGATGATCTTAACTCCGCGCTCAAGAAGAGGAGCAGCGAGGTTGATTGCGGTCTGTCCGCCGAGAGAAGCGATGATCTCGTCAGATCCCTCGAACTTAACGATGTTCATAACGTCCTCGACCGTGAGAGGCTCGAAGTAGAGCTTGTCCGCCGTTGTGTAGTCGGTAGAAACGGTCTCGGGGTTGTTGTTGATAATAATAGCCTCGTATCCCGCGCTTCTTATCGTCTGTACTGCGTGTACCGACGAGTAGTCGAACTCAACGCCCTGACCGATACGGATAGGTCCTGCGCCGAGAACGACCTTCTTTTCCTTTTCGGTAACGATCGACTTGTTCTCGCCCGTATAGCTCGAGTAGAAGTAAGGAATGTAGTGTCCTGTGTGCGCGGTATCTACCATCTTGTAGATCGGGTAGATATTTTTCTCGCTGCGGAAGCGCCATACCTCGATTTCGCTCATATTCCAGAGCTTTGCGATATATTTATCGGAAAATCCGAGCTTTTTAGCCTTTTTGAGAGTTTCCTCGTCGAGGACGTTCTTTTTGAGTTCCTCCTCGCAGTTTGTGATATTTTTAAGCGCCTCAAGGAAGAGCTCGGTGATCATCGTGATCTCGTGGAGCTTTTCTATCGAAACGCCGCGGCGGAGAAGCTCGCATACGGCAAAGAGAGTGTCATCTCTGAAATCTGCCATATATTCGATGATCTCGTCCGTGGTCATCTTGTCAAACTTGGGCATATAGAAGTGGCAAACGCCGATCTCGAGCGATCGTACTGACTTGAGCAGACACTCCTCAAGAGAGGATCCGATTCCCATTACCTCTCCGGTCGCCTTCATCTGAGTGCCGAGCTTGTTGGTTGCATCTGCAAACTTGTCAAACGGGAATCTCGGAAGCTTTGCGATTATGTAGTCGAGCGAGGGCTCGTATGCCGCGTTGGTATTTCCGATCTTTATATCCTCGAGAGTCATACCGACGGCGATCTTTGCGGTAACTCTTGCGATCGGGTATCCGCTCGCCTTGGATGCAAGCGCGCTCGAACGCGAAACTCTCGGGTTGACCTCGATGAGATAGTATTCGGAGGTGGTGGGGTGGAGAGCAAACTGTACGTTGCATCCGCCCTCGATCTTAAGCTCCTTGATAAGCTTGATAGCGCTATCGTTGAGCATCTTCTCGTCCTTCTTGGAAAGGCTCATAATGGGAGCTACGACAACAGAGTCACCCGTATGTACGCCAACGGGGTCGATGTTCTCCATTCCGCAGATGGTAATTGCGTGTCCGGTTCCGTCACGCATAACCTCGAACTCTATTTCCTTGTATCCCTTGACGCTCTTCTCGATAAGAACCTGATGTACGGGAGAAAGCTTGAACGCGTTGAGACCTACCTCCTCAAGCTCCTTCTCGTCGTTTGCAAATCCGCCGCCCGTTCCGCCGAGGGTGAATGCAGGACGGAGAACTACGGGATATCCGATTCTTCTTGCCGCTTCCTTTGCTTCCTCGACCGAGTAGGTTATCTCGGAGGGAATGACAGGCTCTCCGATAGAGGTGCAGAGCTCCTTGAACATTTCTCTGTCCTCTGCTCTCTCGATGCTCTCGCCCGAGGTTCCGAGAAGCTCGACTCCGCACTCTGCGAGAATACCCTTCTTTTCAAGCTGCATAGCGAGATTGAGTCCCGTCTGTCCGCCGATACCGGGGATAATAGCGTCGGGACGCTCGTATCTGATTATTCTCGAAACGTATTCAAGTGTAAGTGGCTCCATATAGACCTTGTCCGCAATAGAGGTATCGGTCATAATGGTTGCGGGGTTGGAGTTTGCAAGCACAACCTCGTAGCCCTCTTCCTTAAGAGCGATACACGCCTGCGTGCCCGCATAGTCAAACTCTGCCGCCTGACCTATAACGATCGGGCCCGAGCCAATTATCAGTATCTTGTGAATGTCTGTTCTCTTAGGCATAATGCACCTCGTATATAATAAAGATTTTTGATTTCATTTTTAGAAAGCGTTGTGGACTACCTTGCCGTCACATACGGTCATAAGGCACTTTCCAAACACTTTTCTTCCGCCAAACGGCGTATTTCTGCCCATCGACTTAAAGTCATTTGGGTTTATTTCGTATTCGTCCTCGATCTCAAAGACTGTAAAGCTTGCGTTTTCGCCAAGCACCTCGCCTCTGTCGATGTTAAAGCGCTTTGCAGGAGAGTCGCTCATAAGCTCGGAAAGCTTCTCGAGTGAGATAATTCCCTTCCTGACAAGCTCGGTATAGAGCAGAGGGAAGGCAGTTTCAAGTCCGACGATTCCCATAAGGCTCTTTGCAAGACCCTTTGATTTTTCCTCCTCGCTGTGCGGCGCGTGGTCGGTGGCTATCATATCGATAGTGCCATCGCAAATTCCCTTTATCAGCGCCTCTCTGTCCTCGCTCGAGCGAAGGGGAGGATTCATTTTGAAGTTTCCGTGATCTATAAGATCGTTTTCGTCCATTACAAGGTAGTGCGGACCCGTCTCACAGCTGACGTCAAGTCCCTCTGCCTTTGCTCTTCTTATCAGCTCAACTCCCTCTTTCGTGGAGATGTGGCAGACGTGATATTTACATCCCGTCTCTCTGACAAGCTCAATGTCTCTCTCGATCTGCTTCCATTCGGACTCGGACGAGATACCTGCTATATTATGCTCTCTTGCGTATTTTCCGTCGTGGATCGCGCCTCCGTTTCGGAGTACGTCGTCCTCGCAGTGAGCCGCTATTATCTTGCCAAGTCTCTTTGCCTCGATCATTGCTTCTCTCATAACGGGTGCGGTCTGTACTCCCACTCCGTCGTCCGAAAAGGCGATAACGTCGTTTGCCATATTTTCCATATCGGCAAGCGTTTGTCCGTCCTTCGTTATTCTTCCGTAAGGGATAACCTTGATCAGTGCGTCGCGCTCTATTATCTCGGTCTGCTTTTTAAGATTTTCAGCCGAGAAGGGCGAGGGATCAAGATTCGGCATCGAGCAGACTGCCACGTAGCCACCTGCCGAGGCGGATTCGGTACCGCTCTTTACCGTCTCTTTATAAGAAAAGCCCGGCTCTCGAAGATGAACGTGAACATCAACGAAACCGGGAAATATAACGCATTTTTTGAAAACGGAAAACGCTTCCTCTGCGAAAGAGGAATTGTCGGAAACAGAAATACGGGCCATACCGTTACTTGTAACGGCTATATCAACGTTTGTATTTTCTTTTGCACCGCAAAACATTGCATTTGTAAGTCTGAAACGCATTTTTCTGCCCCTTTACTATAATATAATAAATTATATAAGAATTTTCTTTTCTATCGATTATAACACTTTTTATCTTACTTGTCAATAACCATTATGCACTATACTTGCATTTCTTTTCAAAACTTTTTGTGACTTTTTTCATTTTTCGCATAAAGTGACCGCCTCCTGTCAAGAATAAGCATCAGATAAAACCGAAAGGAAGCTTTTAAAATGAAAAACAGATCCTCGAAAAAACACCGTCTCCGCATCGCATTTTCTATTATTCTCGCGACCGCGATAATCTCTCTTACCCTTCTCACTCTTGCGGAAAACCGCGGAATAGGCACGTCCTCGCTCAGCCCCTCGCAGATACTTGAGCTGACGGGCAACGAGAAAAAGGACGCCGACTTTTCAAGCAAGATCGGTAAGGAAATATCAGAGCTTTTTGACAAGGGATCAAACTGACAAAGCGGGGCAAAAATGCTTAAAGGATACAAACGCAGGGTTATAGTGGTAAAGGATACGGGAAGCCGTATGTTTGACAGCGCCTACTTCGTTTTAAGCGAGGAGGTCGGCGAGGAGGGTATAAACGATATGGTGAAGGAGGCCTCCCGTATAATCGGAGAGAGAGGAGCGCATCTTGGCGGCGCTATTTTTGCAAGGGGACTTTTCGCCTTCTCGCTCGGACTTGCGAGCGCTTCCCTTCTGCTCGCTCTGTCCGCCCTCCTTCTCGGATAAAAATGTTTACAAAAAAGACTTTTTTATTTTGGCGAAATGTGTTAATATAGGGTGAGATTTTTTGTTCGTACAAAAGACGGGCGCCGTCATACTCGGGGCGGTTTGTGTATGTTTCCCGCGTCCGTCACATACATATTTAGGTGAAGAGGACACCCTCTGAAGGTCTCTTTTTGTGGAAAAGCGGCGGTTTTCCATTCGAGAGATATTCGGTCGGCAGATCCTTTTTTTCGCCGTTTTCAAAATCAGAAAAAAGGAGTTTTTATGGCAAAAAAATCAAATAAGAAAATAAAGGTTGCCTGCCTCGGCGGTATCGGCGAGATAGGCAAAAACCTCACCCTTATCGAATATGGCGAGGACATTATAATCGTTGACTGCGGAATGGGATTTCCCGACGACGATATGCTCGGCGTTGATCTCGTCATTCCCGATCTCACTTACTTAAAGGCAAACGCAGGAAGGATCCGCGGACTCTTCCTCACTCACGGACACGAGGACCATATCGGCGCCGTTCCCTATCTTCTCGACGAGCTTGATATCCCCGTTTACGGCACACGCCTTACTATCGGCATTATAAAATACAAGCTCGAGGAGCATAAGATACCATTCAAGCCCCGTCTTAACTGCGTTGAGGCAGGAGACGTTATCGGTGCAGGCTCGATGGCAGTCGAGTTTATTCACGTCAACCACTCGATAGCGGACGCTTGCGCGCTTGCTATCTTCACGCCTCTTGGAACGATAGTCCACACGGGCGACTTCAAGCTCGATCTCACGCCTATCGACGGCGAGGTAATGGACCTCACTCGCTTCGGCGAGCTTGGTCGCGAGGGCGTTCTTCTGCTTATGTGCGAATCGACCAACGCAGAGCGTCCCGGCTTTACTCCGTCCGAAAAAACGGTTGGAGAATCGCTCAAATCTATATTTATGCGTCACCACAAAAAGCGCATAGTTATCACTACTTTTTCGTCTAACGTACACAGAGTTCAGCAGATAATTGACATAAGCGTTGCGCACAAGAGAAAGGTCGCGGTTATCGGAAGAAGTATGCAGAATATAGTCAGCGCGGCTATCGAGCTTGGCTATATGCACGTACCCGCAGGCGCGATCATCGACATTGGCGAGGTTAAGAATTACAACCCCGAAAACGTCACCGTTATCACCACGGGAAGCCAGGGCGAGCCGATGAGCGCGCTCTACCGTATGGCGTTTGCAGACAGAGCAAAGCTCAGTCTCGGACACGACGACCTCGTTGTAATCAGCGCAAACCCGATCCCCGGAAACGAGAAGATGGTTGACAAGATCATCAACGAATTTTCGAGAAACAACATCTCTGTTTTCCGCGACAATTCGGTAGAAACGCACGTTTCGGGACACGCTTGTCAGGGCGAGATAAAGCTTCTTCACGCACTTCTCAAGCCTAAATATTTTATGCCCATTCACGGCGAGCATAAGCATCTTGCCGCCGCGCGCGAGATAGCAAAATCAATGGGACAGGACGCAGGCACGATATTCGTCAGCGAGCTTGGAAAGGTGCTTGAGATCTCGGCAAAGAGCGCGAAATTCAACGGAAATATTCCGTCGGGCGCGCTGTTTGTGGACGGCTCGGGTGTCGGCGACGTCGGAAACATCGTCCTCCGCGACAGAAAGCATCTCTCGGAGGAAGGCATTATCGTCGTGGTCGCGTCGGTCTCTATGGAGGAGCAGCTTCTCCTTTCGGGACCCGAGATCATCACGCGCGGATTCGTCTATATGCGCGAGTCCGAGGAGCTTCTTACAGAGCTTCGCCACCTCGCGTACGAGACCCTTTACGACGCGCTTGACAAGGGCGTTTCCGACTGGGCGCGCCTTAAAAATATGATCAAGGACGATCTTTCGCGCTACATTTATTCTAAAACGAAGCGCCGCCCGATGATCCTTCCCGTTCTTCTCGACGAATAATCTCGAGATAAATCCTCTCGGGATTTATCTCATATCGAATTGCCGCAAAGCGGCAATATATCGAGTTCGAGCAAAGCGAGAACATATCGAGTCAATGAAGTTGACATATCGACAAAACACAAAAAACTCCCGAACTTCGGGAGTTTTTGTTTTTATTGCGAAAAAGCCGATCATACGTCAAGCGTCTCGCCGCCCATTTCCATTGCCAGTCTCGCCCCGAGTCGAAATGCGTATGAAAATATTCTACGTTCATTGATTTCCGTCAACTCCACACAGCAGTCGTCGAGTTTTTCAAGTATTGTTTTTTGATCGTCTGTGAGTGTTGTTCGAAGATCGTCGTGATGCCTCGCGATATACCCCATCAATTCTTTTGATTCTCCGGTCAGCTCTCGGCATTTAGTACTCGGATCAATATTTCCGCGCCATAATTCATCAATGATTTTTGACATAATTTTTCTCCTTTTATTGTTATTGATGCTGACATTTTATCACATTTTGAGATAAAAGTCAACATCTCAAATCGTGATATGTTAAAATTATTACAAACATTTATTTGGTAGGAGGTTATTATGAGACTTCGCGATTTGAGAGAGGATATGGATTTAACACAAAAAGAAATAGCATCTCACTTAAACATTAAGCAAAACACATATTCTCAATACGAAAACGGTCAACGTCAGATTCCTCTTGAGTGCCTAGTTGCTTTGGCAAAATTCTATAATACATCAACCGATTATATTTTAGGATTAACCGACAAGCGGTAAAACCTCGTCTAAAGCACGAACGGAGATAAGCTATGGAAAACTTTCAAAAAGAGAAAATCTCCACAAATCCAAACACAAAAAACTCCCGAAATCTCGGGAGTTTTTCTTTTATTAAAGTTTTTGGAGTTCCAAGAACCCTTTTTTCAAAAAGGTTCTTGGTGGGGTTTACAAAGGGGCGATGCCCCTTTCCTTACCTGTCCCTTACGATAAACTTCCAGCTGTCGCGGCACATAGAGTCGAGGTCGAGCTTTGCTTCCCAGCCGAGGACTTCCCTTGCCTTATCGGTCGATGCGTAGCAGGTTGCAATATCACCGGGACGGCGAGGTCCGATCTTGTTGTTTACCTTAACTCCGTTAACTCTCTCGAAGGCGTTTACAACGTCGAGAACGCTGCTTCCCTTACCGGTACCGAGGTTAACGGTGAGAACACCCTTGTTTTCCTCGAGATACTTAAGAGCGGCGATATGACCGAGAGCGAGGTCAACTACGTGAATGTAGTCGCGCACGCCCGTTCCGTCGGGAGTATCGTAGTCGTCACCGTAAACGGTGAGGCAAGCGAGACGTCCGTCAGCAACGCGGCAGATGTAGGGCATAAGGTTGTTCGGGATTCCGTTGGGATCCTCTCCGATAAGTCCGCTTTCGTGCGCGCCGATGGGGTTGAAATAACGAAGGAGCGCAACCGAGAGATTTTCGTCAGCAAAGGCGATATCCTTGAGCATTATCTCCTGCATAAACTTGGTCTGACCGTAGGGGTTGGTCGCGGAGGTGGGCATTTCCTCAGTGTACGGAGCGATATTGTTCATTCCGTAAACGGTTGCGGACGAGGAGAATACGATCTTATTACAGCCGTACTTTCTCATTACTCTGCAGAGAACGAGGGTTGCAAGGATGTTATTGGTATAATATTCGAGAGGCTTTGCAACGCTTTCACCGACCGCCTTGAGTCCCGCGAAATGAATTACTGCGCCGATCTCGTTTTCACTGAAGATCTTTTCAAGAGCCGCCTCGTCGCAAACGTCTGCCTCGTAGAAAGCAGGACGAACGCCGCAGATCTCCTCGATCTTGTCGAGAACGCTGATCTTCGAGTTGATAAGATTGTCGATAATTACCGGCTCGTATCCGTTCTTAACGAGCTCTACTACCGTGTGCGAACCGATATATCCGGTTCCGCCTGTTACTAAAATTTTCATTTTTTCCTCTCCTTTGCGGATGTTATTTACGTTTTTCCCGAAACCGAGACTGTAAGCCGGGTTCTGTCCAAATCGGCGGTTTGCCGATTCTGAGCTGTCATCTATCTTGTCCGTACGTTGCCGTACGGCTCTGTGCCGCCCGAGAAAACGCGCCGTGCAAGCGCCGCCGCTATGCGGCGTATCTCGGGTGTTGCACCGGATAGGGTTTACATTGACGCACGCAGTTACCTGAATGCCGGTGAGCTCTTACCTCGCCTTTCCATCCTTGCCTTCCCTTGCGGGATGGCGGTTTATTTCTGTTGCACTTTCCCTAAGGTCACCCTCGGCGGACGTTATCCGTTATCCTGCACTACGGTGCCCGGACTTTCCTCACGGTAATACCTTACGGCAACATACCGCGCGACAGCACATCTCGGTTTCGCTAAATATTATATACCACCTTTTCCGTTTTGTCAAATGAATTTTTAGTATATTTCCTCAAATTTACACATCTTTTTGAGTAAACGGCGTAAAATTTGCGAAAAAGGGTTAAATTTTGTAACACGTTGTTCATATCAAAGGGTTAATATACTGTTATAGAAGATTTTTATCAAAACAGGAGCTTATATGATATTACAGCAGGGATCTGACTACCCAAGAGAAAATCTACTCATCTCTTTTCTGCGCGCTATCGGATTTTTCCTTTTTTATCACGCGGTGCGCTCGGTCGTGTACAACGCCGCAACGATTTTTTTAACGATAAAATACAGAGAGCCCTCGGCAATAGAGGCGGCCTTCTACAAAAGCGCCAATACGCTTTCCTTTGTGTGCGGAATCATCATAATTCTCTCGCTCGTTTTCTTCTTTAAAGTAAAGGGCGAAAGGGTGCGCGAGGCAATGCACGTCGGAAAGCCGTCCGCATCGGTAGTGGCGCTCGCCTTCTTTATAGGAGTCTCGCTCAACTTTTCCACGAACGTTCTGCTCTCCTTACTACCCGAGGGACTGATCGAGTCGTACGTTGACACCGCATCAAACGCGCAGGAAAGCTCGATCCTCTGGTACGTTCTCGCCGCGGTCATAATGGCGCCCGTTGTAGAGGAGCTTATCTTCCGCGCTATGATGCTTCCCCGCTTCTCGACCTCGGTCGGAAATATCTGGGCGATAGTCATAACGGCGGCAATATTCGGCGCGATACACGATCACATCGTCTGGTCGAGCTACGCATTCCTTCTCGGACTTATACTCGGATTTGTATTTGTAAGATCGAGATCGCTCCTTGTGAATATCGCTTTGCATCTTGGATACAACCTCGTTTCGCTGACCTCTTATATAAGTCTCGACTCGCTGGACTATATTGAATCTGCACTCGCAAATTTCGCGCTTACCGTTATATCCGTATCGTCCATTCCCATCTCTGCCGCTCTCATTTTCTTCTTCTTTGAAAAGACGAGAGACACGGGCAGTAAAATGCCGATAGGACTTAGTGAAAATTCAGAACACGGAGGACTCTGATATGTCAAACGAGCTGCTTATCGAAAGACGCGCGCTCCTCAAAAAACGATTTAAGTCAAGCACGCTTCTCCTTTTTGCCGTGTTCTGCGTTACGGTCTATAACTGCGTTGCCGAATTTTTCTTCCCCTCGTTCGTTTTTCCCGTTTCATTTTATCTTCCGCAGTTTGCCGCGAATATGGCAAAGACCTTTTCGGGGAACGTCGGAGCGTTAGTCCTTTGCACACTCGGTTGCCTGATCCTTTGCGCCGCAACGCTTTCGTGCATCGTATTTACAAGGAAAAATTATAGGCTCGCAAGCGTTATAAGCGTCATTTCGTCGATAGATATAGTGCTTCTTATTTATATCGGACTCCAGAGCCTCCTGACTAAAGGCTTTCAGGGATTTTTCGTGATAAATATGTTCGCGCACATCGGGATACTCTTTCTTGCAATGCGACTCCGCCGAGCCGCTGAGGGACTTGAGGTCCTTCCTGAAGAATAATATAAAAAATTCTCCGAAAAGTGCGAAAGGGGCTGAGCCCCAACCCCTACACAAACGAAAAAAGAGCAAGAATATAAGGATCTTTCCTTGTACTCTTGCTCTCGTTTTTTCTGTCGATATGTCAACTTCGTTGACTCGATATGTTCTCGCTTTGCTCGAACTCGATATATTGTCGCTACGCGCCAATTCGATATGAGATAAATCCCATCGGGGATTTATCTCGATGCGTGTTCTCCGTTACGGATAACACGCCAAAGCTCCTCGGATTTTATTTTTTAAAGATTTTTTGCCCTCTCGTTTACTGCGCGGCGGAAGTCTGGCAGATCGTGAGAATACTCTCCCGACATATAGGGACTGTTGATAATAAAGTCGGCAGTTGCGCGGTTATTTGCAATCGGAATATCATAGACCTGCGCTATGCGAAGGAGGGCCTTCACGTCGGGATCGTGAGGCTGTGCGGTGAGCGGATCGGAGAAGAATATGACTATATCGACCTTTCCGTCAACTATCCTTGCGCCTATCTGCTGGTCTCCGCCGAGAGGACCGCTGTTGTATCCTCTTACGGGAAGTCCGGTCTGGTCTGCCACCATTTTTGCGGTAGTACCCGTACCGCAGAGGAAATGATGCTCAAGGATCTCCTTGTTCTTTTTGCACCAATCTATAAGGTCGCGCTTCTTGTTATCGTGCGCGATAAGAGCAATGTTCTTCTGACATTCCATTGTAACGTTTATGTTTTCGTTCACTTTTGTATCTCCGTTTTGTTTTTTTCTTCATTATAATACTTTTTGCGCGATAAATCAACACTTTTTTGAAAGTAGATTGACTTTTTTGAGTTTCGGGTGTATAATACTTATACAAACCAAGATTGAAAGGAAGAAATCAGTATGACAAATTCAGGTAAATTCTGTATCTATTGCGGACAAAAGATCCCTTCGGAAGCTGTTTTCTGTTCGTCCTGCGGAAAAGCGCAGGAGGCTTTGTCGGAAAGCTGTCCCGTCTTTGAAAGCACTCCCGTCTATGCACCCGCTCCCGTTCGTAAAAAGCCGAAAAAGAAGAGAGCACTCCATTTGACCAGATCAATACTGCTTCTCGTTATGTCGATAGCTCTTATCGCATCGGTGTTTCTTCCGATAGTTAAATCGACGGTCGAGATCAACAAGGACGTTTCGTTCGATATTTCCACAAGTCCGATCAATATAACGTCTCTTTTCATAAGCTCGTTTGACGATATGTCCGAGGAGGACTGCACAGAAGAGATTGATGAGGTGTATGAGGACGCCGAGGATATACTCGAGGAGACCTATGAGGAGCTTGACAACGACGGCGAGCTTTCAAAGGAAACGAAAAAGGAGTACGCCGATTTCCTTGCATCTATGATAAAGACCGCCTACAAATACGAGGGCATCAGCGCGCCTGCGGTTATGTGGACGGCTGTTATTCTGACAGTTCTGTATATTGTGTTCGCTATTCTTGTTTTTGTCATTTCGCTTATCTATTTTATAAAGGCGATAATCGACCCCGAAAACAGCGGACGCGCATCGCGTACTGCAATAACTCTGTTCTCGCTCGCGCCGATACTTCTTACCGCACTGTTCTACTCGTCGGCGGCAAGTATGTGTCACTCGCTCGCTGAGATCTCTATTCCTGCAGGAAAGATCTCCGGAGCGTTTATAATAATGATCTCTGCAATTTCGGCAACTCTTATTGCCCTTATGATAATAAACGGTATTGCAAGCAGAAAGACCAGAGAAACGAAGCTTGCGCCCAGAATCATCGCGGGATCGGCAGCTCTTGTCGTTATATGCTCGCTCTTTTTCCCCGTTGCTACCGCAAGTATAAAGACTACTTTCTCGGGAAGCGAAAAGAGCAAGGTCGTTTCCTTCGTGTACGATTCGGGTGTGTTCACAACCCTTCACATCGGCGACGACGAGGAGGAATATTACGAGGAAGCCGCCGAAAACAAGACGGCACGCAAGGAATATCTCGACACAGAATTTTCGGCCTTCGGATATTTCACCGCAAAAGAGGCAAAGCGCGGCGCTGCCGACTCTGTAAGCATCAGCTATATGAGACTCGTTTCGTCCGCCTTCGGTCTTTACGAATACTGGTGGGTATTCGCTCTCATTCCGGTCATATATACTATAACTCTTATCTGCGCGGGAATAATTCTGTGGCAGAACGTCTCCTGCCTTGCAGGCGGAGCATATTCTCCCGTAACCTCGCTGATATTCAAGATACTCACCTTCATTTTCGCGCTCGTTGCGCTCGGAACGGTCATCTCATTTGTTATGCTCCAGAGATTCTACATCACCGAGCTTAAGCTGTCGAAGATATACGCGTTCGGCCTGCATTTCGGAATCTGCGTAATGGCGGCGCTCGCGCTCGCGAACATTTTCGTACCTGCCCGTCAGTTCAGAAGAAAGAGAGCCGAGGCAGCCTGCCCCTGCACAGAAAACGTTACGTGCGACACATCAGCGCCTACTTCTGCTCCCGTATCAGAGGAAAGTGCGCCCGCGGAAAACAGCGACGTCTGAAAACGATTAAAATAAAAACACCCTCGAGGATCGAGGGTGTTTTCTTATTCAACTTAAACTCAAAGGGTAACCTTGCCCTCTGCTACCGCGCGGTCAACGTACGCGTGGATCTTGTTTACGGGGTTGAGTATCGAGCTTATCGACTCGTCGTGGTTAAGGGTGTCGATAAGGAGCGAAACGTACTTGCACATATTTACCTCGCGATACCAGGGCTTTGCCTTAAGCTCGTCCGAACGGTAGATAAGGTTGCTTGTGAAGATACGCTCGATCTCGCCGTTCTCGTACGCCTTATCGAGGTTCTCAAAGCCGTTGCAGAAAAGTCCGAAGGTTGCAAATACGTAGATTCTCTTTGCGCCCATCGCCTTGAGGTGAGAAGCAACCTCGATTATCGAGTCGCCCGAGGAGATCATATCGTCAACAACGATAATATCCTTGCCCTTAACGTCGCGTCCGAGATACTCGTGTGCTACGATCGGATTTCTTCCGTTAACTATCTTAGTGTAGTCGCGGCGCTTGTAGAACATACCGAGGTCAAGCGTGAGGACCGAGGAGTAGTACATCGCTCTGTTCATTCCGCCCTCGTCGGGAGAAACAACGGCGATGTCGCGGTTGTTAAGAGAAAGGCCGTCGCTTTCCTTAATAAACGCCTTTATCATCTGATAGGTAGGACGAATGTCATCGAATCCGCAAAGCGGGATAGCGTTCTGTACTCTGGGGTCGTGAGCGTCAAAGGTAAGAATGTTGGTAACACCCATATTGACGAGCTCCTGAAGAGCCATTGCGCAGTCGAGAGACTCTCTCGAGGAGCGCTTGTGCTGTCTTCCCTCGTAAAGCATGGGCATAATGACCGAGATCCTCTTTGCCTTACCCGCGATACTTCCAATGATTCTCTTGAGATCCTGGAAATGATCGTCCGGGCTCATCGGTACGGTCTGACCGTACATATTGTAGGTCGCTCCGTAATTAAAGACGTCACAAATGATAAAAACGTCGTGTCCTCTGAGTGACTGGTGGAGTGCGCCCTTTCCTTCTCCGCTTCCGAAGCGGGGGCAATCCGCATCAACCAAAAAGCTGTTTACCGAGCTTCTCCAGCCCATAAGATAGGCGTCCACCTGCTTTGCGAAGTCTTCTCCTCCGCGCATCGTAATAACGCTGAGCTGTCCGTACAGTTCGTTTGCCATAAGTCCTCCGAAATATATAAAATTTTGTTTCGTACATATTCTAACACATTTTTTTGATTTTGTGAACATCTTTTGATAAAAAATTTTATTTTTCTACAAAAAGGCATCTAAAAAGACTCTCGCGCCTCTTTTTATATTCAATTTATCCAAATCTTGACGAAAAAAATCTCTTTTTGCGCTTCGTGTATAGACTTTTTTTCGTTTTTGTGTTATATTATGTGTAGAATTTCTTGAAAGGAAAGAAGAGCAGTGAAAATAGTAATAACAGACCGCGCCACCGTCGGAGACGGGGTCGATCTCTCGGTTTTTGAAAAATACGGCGAGGTGATAAGCTATCCGTCAACGTCACAAAGCGAGATAGCGGAGCGCGTTTCGGACGCGGACATCATAATATGCAACAAAACCGTAATAGATAAAAAAATCCTCGATAACGCAAAGAACTTAAAGTGCATACTGCTTTTTGCAACGGGATACAACAACATTGATACAAAACGCGCCGCAGAGCTCGGAATACCCGTATGCAACGCGGGTCAGTATTCCACGTATGCGGTCGCTCAGCACACCTTTGCTCTGATACTGCGTCAGGCGAGCCGCGTTGCCGAATATTCGGATTTCGCTATGGACGGCGGTTGGATACGCTCTCCCATCTTTTCCGCCTTTGAGTTTCCCACCCACGAGCTTTTTGACAAAACGCTCGGTATAGTCGGATACGGAAGCATCGGTCGGGCGGTAGCGGACGTAGCCCTTGCCTTCGGAATGAAGGTAAACGTCTATACGCGCACACCGAAGGAGGATAGCAGAGTAAAATTCGTACCCTTTGACACTCTTCTTGCAGAGTCCGATTATATTTCGGCACACTGCCCCCTGAACGATCAGACTGCAAAGCTCTTTAATGAGGAAGCTTTTAAGAAATGTCGCGACGGTGCCTTTTTCGTCAACACCTCGCGCGGCGGCGTTGTAGATGAGGTTGCACTCGCAGACGCGCTTAACAGCGGCAAGCTCTCGGGAGCGGCACTTGACGTTTTGTCAGTTGAGCCGATGCGAGAGGACTGTCCGCTTATCGGCGCGAAAAATCTCACTCTCACCCCTCACACCGCGTGGATACCCGTGGAAACGAGACAGCGACTTATCGGTATAGTAGAGGCAAATCTGAAGGCCTTTCTTGACGGCGCTCCGACAAACAAGGTGAATTAAACCAAAAAACTCGGCAGAGAAATTACTCTGCCGAGTTTTATTTTGTCAGGTGATATTAGCCAATGCCCTCATCGCCGTAGTTGGGAGCTTCGGGAGCTGCCTCTTTTACAACGTACTCGGTAACGAGCTTCTTGGGCTTCTTGGTCTTGTTTACGAAGCAGATCTCGTGGTCTTCGTTCTCGACGAATATCTGACCGTTTATAACCATAACGTCGTAACAATCGTCCATTATCTTCTTGCCCTTGCCGCCGGTGGTAGCGCAAAGCTCTTCGTCCTCGTTAGCGTAGTAAACAACGTCCTTTTCGCTGATGTAAAGGCTTCCTACAACGTCGCTTGCAATAGTCTTGCTCTTGCCGCCCTTCTTGCCGTTTACCTTGCAGAGACTGTCATCCTCATCAATGAAGAATACCGTCTTGCGATCGGAGGTGAGTACGTATTTTTCAACGTCCTCTGCGATGGTCTTTGCCTTATCCTTCGCTTTCTCTCCCTTAGCGATCTTGAGAACCTTAAGGGTATTATCGTCATCGTCTGCTTCCATGTAGTAGAGGTACTCTGCGTCCTTGTCGAGGGTGAACTTGGTGTTGATGCCCGAAACGAGCTTAACGGTCTTGTCTTCGCCCTTCTTTACGAGGTATGCGTCATAGGTAGCCTTGTACTCTTCGTCATACTTAACGCCCATGAAAACGTGATCGTAAAGATCCTCAACGGGATATACGGGAACCGAGCCGCCGTAGTAAACGTTAGCGTCGATGCCGGTAGCGATCATGTAAAGAGCGGTCTTAGCGAGCTTAACGCCCTCTTTACCGTTAATTGTGAGGTAGGAGTAAGTGTCGCCCTTGTCGTTTCTGGTGGTATACACAGCCTGAGTGCAGTCTGCATTGAACATAATGTTGCCCGAAACGTTGCCAAGCTTAGTCTCTTTTTCACCCTTCTTGTTGTAAATGTAAAGAATGGTGTCGGTGCCCTCTTCCTTCTCTTCCTGAACTGCGCCGTAAATATACTTTGCCTTGTTCGAAACGGCGATAACCATTACGTCAGAGGTCATGATCTTCTCGGACTTCTTGCCGTTGTAGATGTAGGTTACGTGCTTTACTTCGCCGTCACCCTCTTCTTCAAGCTCGTTAACGGTGTAAACAACGGTCTTTCCGTCGGGAGAAACCGCATAACGCGAAATCGACTTTTCCTCGTCGGACTTGAAGATCTCCTTGGTCTTGCCGTTCTTTACGGTGTAGCAGATGAGAGTGGAGGTCTCGTTCTCTTCGTCGATCTCGTTATAGAGAACTACGTCGCCGTTAACCGAAATCATAGCGTCGTCGTCTTCAACGTCTGCAACCTTGGTTATCTTGTTCTTCTTAATAACGTAAAGAGTATTAACGTCATCTTCGCCGTCAACGTCCTCTACGAGAACGAGTGCAACGCTTCCGTCGAGCGAGGTCATCATTTCCCAATCAGCTTCTTCGGGAGTCTCGATGTCGATCTTGTCCTTGATAAGCTTCTTGCCGCTGAGAACAACGAGGTCGCCCTCTTCGTTCTGGATTATCTCGTACTCGCATTCTCTCTCAATGAATCCGTTTCCGCTGTTTGCTATCGCGCTTATAACGATAACGAGCAGAAGAACGAACGCTACGAGCGCGCCGAGTCCGATAAGAGCCGCTTTGTTCTTAAGAAGTCCGCAGCACTTCTTTGCAGGAGCTTCCTGCGCGACCTCTTCGGTCTTTTCCGCTTCCACAGCCTCAAAGCTTGCACCGCAAGACTGGCAGAAACGAGAGTTTTCTTCGTTTTCAAATCCACATTTAGTACATTTCATGGTTTTTCTCCTTATTTACCTTATTTGGCGGTGTATCTTTTTGCAAATATTCCCGCCTGACGGTAAGGTCATTATAGCACCGATGCCGACCAATGTCAAGTGTTTGAACGGAAAATAATACATATTCCGTTAAAATATAAGACATTTTTCATTTTGTGTTGCTTTTCGTCGGGTTATGTGCTATAATGTCGATAAGCGCTTTCAAATTCATACTAAAACGGAGATAATTATGGACAGTCAGCCCATTTACAGCGAGATCCCCTACGGCAAGAAAGTAAAGCACTACGACACCTCAAAGATGCCGAAATACCAGCTTGGAATATTTACGTTCCTAATATACGCCCTCAGCAAGATACTTATGATCGGAAAGAAGTATAAGATCGAAAAGATCGACATGGACGGACTAAAAGCCCCCTATATACTGCTCAGTAATCATATGTATTTCGTTGATTTTTACCTCAATGCAATAGCGACCTTCCCAAAAAAGGTCTATAACATCGCAACCGTTGACGGTTATTACCGCCGCCCCTTCCTTATGGAAATAATCGGCTGTATGTGTAAAAGAAAATTCACCACCGACACAGGTCTTGTAAAGTCGGTAGAGAACGTTCTCTTCAAGAAAAAAGGAATTATGTGTATGTACCCCGAGGCGAGATATACGCCCGTCGGAACGACCGCAATTCTGCCCGACTCGCTCGGTCAGCTCGTAAAGCGTATGGGCGTTCCAGTCGTCGTTATGGTACACCACGGGAATCACCTTTACACGCCCTTCTGGAATTTCAGAAAGCCGAGAAAGGTCCCCCTTTATACCACCGTAAAATGCGTGCTCAGCAGCGAGGACGTCGCCAATATGACCGACAGCGAGATCCTCGACGTCATCAGAAAAGAAATGCAGTACGACGAGTACAAGTGGCAGAAGGAAAACAACATAATTATAGACGAGCCCTTCCGTGCAGAAGGACTCCACAAGATACTTTATCAGTGTCCGCACTGTCTCACCGAGCGTGAGATGGCGAGCGAGGGATCAACGCTTTTCTGCCGTCATTGCGGCAAAAAATGGGAGCTGACGACTCTTGGAGAGCTTCGTGCCACCGAAGGCGAGACCGAGTTCCCGCATATCCCCGACTGGTTTGAGTGGGAGAGAGCGAACGTACGCGCCGAGATCGAGAGAGGCGAGTATTTCTTCAGCGACGAGGTGGACGTTTATTCCCTGCCCTCGTGTATGAAATTCCAGCACGTCGGCAAGGCAACGCTCACACATTCGCCCGACGGATTCTCTATCGAGGGTGAGTACGAGGGCAAACCCTACCACGTACGCAGAGGTGTTTCGGGAATGTACGGCGTTCACGTCGAGTACGATTACTGCTACGTCCGTCCCGATGACTGCATCGACATTTCGACCTCGAACGATTCGCTTTATTGCTACCCGACCAAAAACGACGTAGTAACCAAGCTTTCGTTTGCAACCGAGGAGCTTTATAAGATCAAGATGCAAAAGCGTATGGAGCGCCGCCGCGCCGCGCAGGAGAAAGCAAAGAGTGAATAAAAAAACAAAAAACGAGGCTTTTGCCTCGTTTTTGCTTTTACGGAAGGAGTGGGATTCTGAACCTTGAAAAACTCCATACGCCATAAGGGCTACCGATTTCTAAAAATATTCATAATTTTTAGAAATTCTTTTAGAAATGGGTAGTCGTTTGTGTGGCTCCTTTCGGGATAGTTAGCTCGGCCACTCTCTATCACAAGCCAAAAATTGTGGCACTATAATCAAAGATAACAGTTCACACCGAGTTAATGAGTTCGACAGATACAGATATATAGCACTTCTATTCCAAAGTATCAAGTCCACTTCCAAAGTGAAAAATTAACATCTTTGGATAGCATTTTTCCTTCCGCCCTTGAAAAAAGTTCGTAATATTATCTGTGGAACGAGGCGTTAATATAACATTTTGATATTCAATTTAATCATTTTTGCAAAAATGAGCAAATTGCACTTGACAAACGATGCAATTGGTGATATACTATACCATAGATAAAAATAATGTAATGCGAGGTTTATATGCGTAATTACAATTACAAAAACAAATGGCAAAAATTACTCACTCCCGAAGTGGTGTCCTTGTTGACACAGATCCACGAGTACAAAGGTGAGCAAACCCTGTTCATAGAAGCAAAAGCCGATACGCTAACTCAACTTATTGAGATTGCAAAAATTCAGAGTACAGAAGCATCAAATAAAATCGAAGGTATTTATACCTCGGACGAACGCCTCAAGAGCCTCGTTTCTAACAAAACAACCCCTCGTACAAGAAACGAGCAAGAGATTGCCGGATACAGAGATGTACTATCAACGATACACGAAAGCCACGACTTCATCCCCGTAAAACCTTCAATTATATTGCAGCTCCACCGCGATCTGTATAAATTCAGCGGTAAGTCCATCGGCGGATCTTACAAGGGCGCTGATAATATAATTGCCGAGGAAGATAGTGAAGGAAATCAGTTCGTTCGCTTCCATCCCGTTCCTGCGTGGGAAACGCCTGCGGCGATCGATGCAATCTGCGAAGCGTTTGACGAAATTTTGGCACAAACCGATGCCGATCCCCTTCTCATTATCCCAATGTTTATATTGGATTTCCTCTGCATCCACCCTTTCAATGACGGAAACGGCAGAATGAGCCGATTGCTCACATTACTGCTCTTGTATCGCGCAGGTTATATTGTCGGCAAATATATCAGTATCGAAAAGCTGATTGAACAGACGAAGGACACCTACTACGAAGCACTGCAAAACAGCTCTGCCTATTGGCATGAAGATAAAAATGACTATATTCCCTTTGTACAATATACGCTCGGTGTGGTAGTCGCTGCGTATCGTGAGTTCTCTTCGAGAGTAAAACTTATCGCTACAAGTAATATGTCCAAGCCCGAACGCATCAGAGAGATCATCAAAGAAACTCTTGGCAAAATAACAAAAACCGAAATTATGCAAAAATGTCCCGATATCAGCCAAATCACCGTACAAAGAGCATTGAATGATTTGGTAACAAGCGGAGAAATCCTCAAAATCGGTGGCGGTCGTTACACCGCATATACGTGGAATCACAATAAGGAGAATTGAAAATGATTACAGGCGAATTGAAAAATAGAATTGACGGACTTTGGGATGTGTTTGCCGCAGGCGGACTTGTCAATCCCCTTGACGTTATCGAACAGGTTACGTACTTGATGTTTATCCGCGACCTTGACGATACCGATAATCTGCGCGCTAAAGAAGCCGTTATGCTTGGACTACCTCACAAGAGTATTTTTGCCGACAAGGTAAGAGTCGGCGATCGTGAAATCGACGGCAATCAGCTCAAGTGGTCTGTATTCCACGATTTCCCGGCGGCAAAAATGTATTCCACCGTTCAGGAGTGGGTGTTCCCGTTTATCAAGGGGCTTCACGATGATAAGGACAGCGCATATTCCAAGTATATGGATGATGCCATCTTTAAAATCCCCACCCCTTTGCTCCTCGATAAGATCGTCACCATTCTCGATGATATCTACGCGCAAATGGCGCAGATCAAGGACAGCGACATTCGCGGAGACGTTTATGAGTACCTTCTCTCGAAGATCGCGCAGTCGGGGCTCAACGGTCAGTTCTGTACCCCTCGTCATATCATTCGTATGATGGTTGAGTTGATGGATCCCAAGGCTGATGAGATCATCTGCGACCCCGCGTGCGGTACGTCGGGCTTCCTGGTTGCCGCAGGCGATTATCTCAAGGAAAAGCGCAAAGAGGAGATCTTCTTCAACAGACAGAAAAAGGCTCACTATATGAACGGCATGTTCCACGGCTACGATATGGACAGAACCATGCTCCGTATCGGCGCGATGAACATGATGACACACGGGGTGGACAACCCTTATATCGAATATCGTGACAGCTTGTCCGACCAAAACCCCGACAAAGAAAAATATTCGCTGATTCTGGCAAATCCCCCATTCAAGGGCAGTCTTGACTACGATATCGTTTCTGCCGATCTTCTCAAGGTTTGCAAGACCAAGAAAACCGAGCTTTTGTTCCTCGCGTTGATGCTTCGCATGCTTCGCGTGGGCGGTAGATGCGCGGTAATCGTCCCTGACGGCGTGCTGTTTGGATCTTCCACCGCACACAAGGCGATTCGTAAGGCAATCGTTGACGATAACCGCCTGGAAGCCGTGATCTCTATGCCATCGGGCGTGTTCAAACCCTACGCAGGCGTTTCCACGGGAATTTTGATCTTCACCAAGACAGGACACGGCGGCACCGACAAGGTTTGGTTCTACGATATGCAAGCTGACGGATTCAGCCTGGACGATAAGCGCACCGCTGTTTCCGATAACGATATTCCAGATATTATCGCACGTTTCCACAATCTCTATGCGGAAACCGACCGCACACGCACCGAAAAATCCTTCTTTGTACCCAAAGATGAGATTGTAACCAATGCCTACGACCTCTCCATCAACAAGTACAAAAAGACCGAATATAAGCCCGTGGAATATGCTCCCACATCGCAAATTTTGATGGAGCTTGATGAACTTGAAAATGAGATAACAAAAGGGCTTGCAGAGCTTAAGGAGATGTTAAATGGCTAAAAAGAAAGATAAACCGCAAGTTATCAATAATATCGGGGAAATAAACCTTGAAATCGATTACGATAAGCTTGCGGAAGCGATAGTGAAAGCACAAGAAAAAAGCGAAAATGAAGCCAACAGGAAGAAAAAGTTTACATCGGGTACGTTTGCAACATTGATAACTTTTGCTTTTTATGCGTTATCTATATTTGGATGGATAATTAGCGTAGCTATTCCGATTTCTATTTACAATACGTGGAGCGTTTTCAAGTGGGATACCTTTGCGAATGGCTTCGGTAGTGTTGCGACAATTATTTTTATGCTTGGCTTAATGGCTGTGCTGGTATTGTATTCAATATTGCTGTGGAAATCGGCGAAGGAAATCGAAACAGAAAAAGATAGAAATTATATCATTTCCGTATTTTCAGGAATTGTAAGTTTTGCAGCTTTGATAGTTGCATTGGTAGCGCTTTTTAAGGGGGTGGGATGATGGCAAGATTGGGAGATTATGTTAAAATTAAAACTGGAAAGCTTGATGCAAACGCATCGAGTGAAAACGGTCAATATCCTTTCTTCACTTGTTCTGTTGTACCGTTGAAAATTGATACATATAGTTACGATTGTGAATGTGTATTAGTTGCTGGAAATGGTGATTTGAACGTTAAATACTATAACGGAAATTTTGATGCATATCAGCGCACATATATTATAGAAAGCAAGGACAACATGATATTAAGCGTTCCATATTTATATTGCTTTCTTGATGGATATGTAGAAGAATTAAGAAAACAATCAATTGGCGGGGTAATTAAATATATTAAGCTTGGCAATTTAACCGATGCACAAATCCCCATGTGCTCTATTGTTGAACAAAATGAAATCGTAGAAAATCTGAACAAAGTTAATACGCTGATTTCTCTCCGCAAACAACAACTTTCAAAATTGGACGAGCTTGTCAAATCCCGATTTATCGAACTGTTTGGTCAGTGGGAGTGTAATCCCGAACCGCTGAAATCTTTTCTTGAAGATATTACTTATGGGTTCACTAATCCAATGCCTGATGCCGAGGAAGGTCCATGGAAGATAACTGCAAAGGATGTCATAAACGGAAAAGTTAATTACGATACTGCACGAAAAACAACGGTTCAAGCTTTTGAGGAATTAACAGCAAAAAGCAAACCTGCTGTTGGAGATGTTCTATTAACAAAAGACGGAACACTGGGGCGCTGTGCAGTTGTCGAAGAGGATGGGATTTGTGTAAATCAGTCTGTTGCTGTTCTCAAATGCAATGAGAAAATTCTACCCAAGTTCTTAGCTATCCTTTTACAAATGCCAGAATATCAGAAGGAAATGCTTAAAAATGCTGGTGGCGGAACGATTAAGCATATTTACATCACCAAGGTTATTGATATGCTGGTTGCAATTCCTACCATATCACAGCAGGTGGAGTTCCTGTCCTTCGTCGAACAGACCGACAAATCAAAATTTGAAATCCAGCAGAGCCTTGAAAAGCTGGAAACACTAAAAAAAGCGTTGATGCAAAAATATTTTGGGTGAGGAAAATATGAATAAAGAACAGGAATATATTAAATTTTGGACAAGTATCATAGATAAATAAAACGAGATTGAGAAAGATTATAACAATCTTTCCGACGAAAATAAGCACCGTGTAGATGGTGTAAAAAATACTGTCTTACGTGCGCATACATATGCCGATGCTATTCAAATATTGTATGAACAAACAAAATAAAAAACTCTGACATAAAAACATTTTGAATGCAGGAGAAAGCTATGGAAACATGTACAATAGTATTTTCAATCATAAATGCGATCGGGTCGCTTGCAACAGCAATAACCTTGATAATTGCCCTTACAAAATTTAGTCGCAAATTAAAAGTTAAAGGTGAATTTCCAATAAAAAACAGTGGTATTTATCTTCTGTCCATATATAATAATACATTATATGACAATGAAATCAAAGGAGTATTTTTGTGCAAGGGGAATCCTTTAAATCTACTTACTGATAACTATTCGATATACCATACAATAAATTTCGAAGAATACGGTTTAACTATTAACCCCAATACAAAAAATGCAATAATTCATAAAGATAGTTGTATTGAAATACCAATTCCGTGTAAATGTATTGCCTGCAATTACAAAACTATTGGCGAAGCTATCGGAAAGCCCTTTGACAAAATTTATATTTTAGTTAAAGACAAAAGAGGAAAATCTTACTGTGTAAATACAGGAGCAAATGTCGATTTCTTTAAAATTCTTGGTCAGCAGGAGGAGAACTCTTGATCATGAAAACCAACTTTGATTTCCTAAAAAACACCCCCGATTTTGATGCGTTTGCGGACGTGGCAATCTCGGCGGAGAAAATATTACATATCGACGTGGATTCCTGCGTGTTTAACTGCCGCAGGGCGATGGAGTTTGCGGTCAAATGGATGTATTCTGTTGACCGTGATCTCGTCATGCCTTATCAGGACAACCTCGTCAGTCTTATGAATGACGAGAAGTTCCGCGATATTATTGGTAATGATATTTGGCGGCGCATGGAATTCATTCGCAAGCTCGGCAACAACGCGGCTCACGGCGGCAAAAAGGTAACAAAGGAACAGGCAGAGCTATGCCTTGAAAACCTCTTTGTCTTCCTTGACTGTGTGGCGTATTTCTACGCGCCCGAATACACCGAGCAGCAGTTTGACAAATCATTACTCGCACTCACCGTAGATGAGGCTCTCTCCTTTGTGACCGAAAACGAGATCGACATTGCCAAGCTGATTGAAGAAAACAAGGCTCTCAAGGATGAACTCACCGCTCGCCGCGCCGAGCAGCAGCAGACCTACGTTCCCAAGCCTCTCGACCTCTCCGAATACAAAACGAGAAAGATCTACATCGATTTTATGCTTCAAGATGCAGGCTGGGTTGAGGGGAAGGATTGGCTCAATGAGGTCGAGCTTTACGGTATGCCCAACAAGAGTGAGGTGGGCTATGCCGATTACGTTCTCTTTGGGGATGACGGTAAGCCTCTCGCAGTTCTCGAAGCCAAGCGCACCTGCGTAGACGTCGCCAAGGGCAGACAGCAGGCAAAACTCTATGCCGACCTTTTGGAGCAGAAATACGGCCGCAGACCTATCATTTTCCTCTCCAATGGTTTTGATACGCGCATTTGGAACGACAAGCATTATCCCGAGCGCAAGGTAGCATCGGTCTATTCCAAACGCGACCTTGAAAAGCTTTTCAATCTGCACACGATGCGAACAAGCCTTAAAAACGTAATGGTGGACAAGGCTATAGCAGGCAGATATTATCAAGAGGGTGCAATTAAGGCTGTTTGCGAATCATTTGATAAGAAGAATCGCCGCAAGGCACTTCTCGTAATGGCAACGGGCTCGGGCAAGACGAGAACTGTCATTGCTCTTTGCAAGGTGTTACTTGATCACGGTTGGGTAAAAAACATTTTGTTCCTTGCCGACCGCAACTCTCTTGTTACACAGGCAAAGCGTAGCTTTGTAAATATGTTGCCAGATCTTTCGGTAACAAACCTCTGTGAGGATAAGGAAAACTTTGATTCTCGTTGTGTGTTCTCGACCTATCAGACCATGACGAACTGCATTGATACGGTCAAGGATGAAAACGAAAAGAAGCTCTTTACCGTTGGACATTTTGACCTAGTCATCGTAGACGAGGCGCATCGTTCGATTTACAACAAATACAAGGATATTTTCAACTATTTCGATGCACCGTTGGTTGGCCTTACGGCAACACCCAAGGACGAGATTGATAAGAACACCTACGAAATTTTCGAGCTTGAAAACGGTGTTCCCACCTACGGTTACGAGCTTGGACAAGCAGTTACCGATGGATTTCTTGTTGATTTTATGTCTGTCGAGAGTAAGCTGAAATTCATCGAGCAAGGCATCGTATATGATGACCTTTCCGAGGAAGACAGACAAGCTTACGAGGACACGTTTGAAGATGAAAACGGTGAACTTCCCGAAAGTATTGCTTCTTCTGCTATAAACGAGTGGGTGTTTAACGAAGATACCATTCGTCAAGTGCTTCATATCTTGATGCAGGACGGTCTGCGCATCGACTACGGCGAAAAGCTCGGAAAGACAATCATCTTTGCCAAGAACCACGAGCATGCCGAAAAGATTCACGAGATATTCGGAAAAGAATACCCAAATCTTCCCGGATACACAAAGGTTATTGATAACTATATGACCTATGCGCAGAGCGCGATCGATGAGTTTTCCGATCCCAAGAAATTACCGCAGATCGCGATCTCCGTCGATATGCTCGACACGGGTATTGACGTGCCAGAAGTGCTGAACCTTGTTTTCTTCAAGAAAGTTATGAGCAAGGCAAAGTTCTGGCAGATGATCGGTCGCGGAACTCGTCGTTGCGACGGACTGATGGACGGCAAGGATAAGGATAAATTCTATATCTTCGATTTCTGCGGAAACTTTGAGTTCTTCCGCACGAACAACGGTCGTCCTACCGCCAACCAGATTGCCCTGCAGGGAGCTATCTTTAAGCTCAAGGCGCAGATTGCTTTTAAATTGCAGGATCTTGCCTATCAGACAACCGAGCTGATTGCATTCAGAAAAACTTTGGTTGACGATATGGTGCGCAAGGTATGTGAGTTGAACAAGGAAAACTTTGCCGTGCGTCAGCATTTGCGCTACGTGGAACAGTATGCAAATCCGGACAATTATAATTCGCTCACCTACGAGGATACACTACTTATGGCAGAAGAACTTGCTCCGCTGATCACGCCCGACGAGGACGAGGCATCTGCTGTTCGTTTTGATGCTTTGATGTACGGCCTTGAGCTTGCATATCTTGCCGGCAAGAAATATTCTCGCGCTCGTACCGATCTTTATAAAAAGGTCAGCGGTATTGCAAGTGTAGCAAATATTCCTGAAATTATGGTTCAGTCCGAGCTTATCAATAAGATTCTGCATACCGATTACCTGGATACCGCAGGTATCAATGAATTTGAGCACATTCGTGAAAATCTGCGTGATTTGATGAAATATATTCCAAGAATTGGTGTGAAGTATATTACCAATTTCGATGATGAGATTCTTTCAGTTGAGTGGAACGAATCGGATCTTGAAAGCGATGATCTGAAGAATTATAAGGCGAAAGCGGAATTCTATATTCGCCAGCATCAGGACGAAGCAGCTATTGCCAAATTAAAGAGCAACGTTCCTTTAAGCGCAGAGGATGTTAAATCTCTTGAACGTATTTTGTGGAGCGAGGTTGGCAGTAAAAAGGATTACGAAACAGAATACGGAGAAAAGCCTCTCGGAGAGTTTGTGCGTGAAATTGTTGGACTTGATATGACGGCAGCTAAAGCAGCGTTTGCGGAGTATCTGAACGACGTTAATCTTGATGCAGACCAAATTTATTTCGTCAATCAGATCCTTGAGTATATCGTGCGAAATGGCGTTATGAAGGATATGTCGGTGCTTCAGGAGGCACCCTTCACTGACAGAGGTAGCATTGTTGAAGTATTTACCGATATTTCGATTTGGTTGGGTATAAGAAGCATAATTGAAAAGATTAATGCAAATGCGGCGGCGTAAGGAGGATATATGGAACAAAAAGGCGTAATTTATATTCTTACGAATCCGTCCTTCCCTCAGTACGTAAAGATCGGCTATGCCGATAATGTGGAATCGCGGTTGAAACAACTGAATAACAGCGAGTGCATTCCTTTTGCCTTCCGCATTTACGCTACATACGAGGTTGAGGAACGTTTGACAGACTTGAAGCTCCACGCGCTGATTGATCAACTCAATCCAAATTTGCGCTCCATTGACGAAGTGGACGGCAAAAAGCGTGTTCGTGAGTTCTATGCGATGTCGAAGGAGCAGGCATACTCTATCCTTGAAACGATTGCTATTCTCGGTGGTCGCAAGGACAGGCTTCACCTGTACGAGCCGACCACTGAGGAGAAAAAGAACGAGAACTTGGCACAGGAGATCGAGGAAGAACACATCGAGCGTCTTTCGCCGTTCGCATTCTCCAAGTGCAAAATCCCCGTTGGCGCAACGATTACGTTCATTCATCAGGGTAACGCTAACTCCGGCGCACAATGCACGGTTGTGGACGATAAAACGGTTGAATATCAGGGGCGCAGATTATCCCTCTCCGCCCTTGCAACCGAGCTTACAGGAAGCAAATGGGGTGTCGCCGCGCCGCGCAGGAGAAAGCAAAGAGTGAATAAAAAAACAAAAAACGAGGCTTTTGCCTCGTTTTTGCTTTTACGGAAGGAGTGGGATTCTGAACCCAACGCGGACGTCGCTCGACATTTCCGTCCACTCCCTTTTCCGTCCGCTTTTGCAAAATTGCCTTCGGCAATTTCGCGAGGTTCTTCATCGCAAAGCTTTATGTAAAACAAAAGGGAGAGCGAATGCTCTCCCTTTTGTTTTACGGAAGGAGTGGGATTCGAACCCACGTGGGCGTGAACCCAAACGGTTTTCAAGACTAAATTGGTCTGATCACGGAGGTTCACGGTTAATCCCGGTGCGTCCCTAAAAATACCGTAAAAAACCGCAAAAACGACTTGATTTTGAGGGTTACTGCGGAAAAAAGCGAGAAAAAATGCGAGATTCGGTCAAATTTCAAAAAAATTCAAATAAAAAATCAAGGAAAAACAACCACAAAAATGGTGGGTTCGAATGGTATCGTCGCTTGGGCAAAAATGCATATAAAACAACGAAATATTTACCTTACGGTATGCCGTCTGCCTAATTAAAAAACGAAATAGGAGAATCCAAAATGACAAGAGAAGAAAAGGTTGCAGAGCTTGAAAGAATGCTCGCAAAAGTCCCGGATGTGATGAGTCCCCTCAAGGCAAGCAAATGCTCGCCATTCGGGAAAAATAAGATTTACGAATTGATAAAGACCAAAGAACTCCGCGCATTCGTATTTCAAGGTTCATACATAATAGCCAAGGTGGATCTTATAGAAACCATTGTCGATCATAGTGACCGACAAGGAAGAACCTATAAGATAGGGCATGAAGTAAAATGATGAAGCTGACCATGACCGTGGAAGAAATCCGAAGGAATTATCCCTCTATCCTCTCGCTCGAACAAGTCAGATGCATCTTACATATCAGCAAACGAAAAGCTGCGTGGCTTTTGCAAAACGGACACATCAAATGCACCATCGGAGAAAAGAAAACAAGACAATATTCTGTGCCAAGAAGCGAGTTGATCAAGTACATAGAGAAATGCTCCGAAGGGAAAGCTCCGAGCGTACCTTACGGAATATTCTCTACACAAAAGTATCCAAGTCAAAGAAAAGAAAATGCTATCAGGATCAGCCAAACGACCATCACGAATCTGAAAATCGAGTTACGAGCAGAATGGAGTAAAAGTCCTACGGTACTGACCACCACACAAGCAGCAAGGCTTGTGGGATGCTCAACCGATCTCATAAATTCTTGGATGAAAAAGGAAGATGGGCTTCGCTTTGTAAGGGTGCAAAACGGAGTGTTCACAACCAAGGAATGGTTGATCGACTACTTCGCGCACTACACAAAAGAGAAAAATCAAAGATATCGCATTTCAAAATAAAAAACACCCAAAGGCATCGGTGAAATATCCGATACCTTTTTGATTAAGATTTGTTCTGACCGATTGACAAATCTCAAAAATCGGTGTATAATATTATACGCAAAAGCGAACGGTAATACAGTTCGCACTTACGAATAATACAAAACGCCTATTTGAGAGGTTAAAAATGGATTATATCAGTATAGACGAAGCCGCTAAAAAATGGGGGCTTTCAAAAAGATTTGTTCAGGTTCTTTGTGCGAACGGAAGAATAGAAGGAGCAACCCGTTTGGGTAGAGCGTGGATGATACCGCACAATGCTAAAAAGCCCATCGATGGCAGAACCAAGGCGGCAAGGTCCAAACGTGACGCAGATATGCCACTTCCTCGTAAAACGCCTTTTCTTTATATGTCAGATCTCTATAACACGCCCGGAACTGCTGACGATGTAGGCGAAAGCCTTGCGTTCAACCACGAAGCTCGAGTGCTTTTTGAAGATGAGGTCGCATACTCTCGTGGAGATATTGACAAGGTGTACGAGAGCGCAAACTACCTTCTGAATAAG
>JAZSKY010000044.1:0-8044 GCA_045535095.1 Eubacteriales bacterium
CGTCCTTTCGGACGGGATTTTGTTCGTTATTTAGCGTTTGCGAAGCAAACCGTAAGCGACGGCTCTGCCGTCGGTTTTAGCGTTTGCAAGGCAAACCGTAAGCTCGGTTTGAGTGTTTGCGAAGCAAACCGAAGGCGCCGCTACGCGGCGGGTTTTTACCAAGGGTTGAATTCGCTGCCTGCGAGCTTGAGAATTGCCTCTGCGAAGAAGTAGTCGCCGTAGATGATCGGTACGTGTACCTTTCTTCCGTAAGCCTCGGTTCCCATTCCAAGAATGTAGTCGGTAGTTTCTTCCCAGTTGCAGAACTCCTTTTCCATAGCCTTGAGGATCTCGAAAGCTGCCTTTAAGTACATAGGCTTCTCGTACTCGGGGAGAACCTTTGCAAGCTCGATAAGTCCGCAAGCGGTGATAGCGCCTGCAGTCGAGTCGTAGCAAACCGGCTCTTCGGGAGCGCGGAAGTCAACCGGAGGAAGCCAACCGTTGGTTGCACAGCCGGTGATGAAGTAGTGAGCCGCCTTCTTGGACGCGTCAAGATATTCCTGCTTGCCGGTGTGGAGGTAGGAAAGAACGAATCCGTAAACTGCCCAAGATGCGCCGCGCGACCAGGTCGAACCAACTGCGTAGCCCTGACCCTGAAGAGTCTCAACTACGTGTCCGTCCTCGATGTCGTGCGAGCAGATGTGAACTACGCTTCCGTCGGGGCGGATATGCTCAACCATTGCCATATCTGCGTGAGCCATAGCGATCTTCTTGAAACGGGTGTCGCCGGTGATGGTCGATGCCCAGTAGAGCTGGGGAAGGTTCATCATCGTGTCGATGATAGAAAGCTCTGCTCTCCAGTTCCAAGCGCGGATGAAGTTTGCAGTAAGGTTGTATCTCGATGCGAGCGCTGCCGCACAGTAGAGATTTCTGTTCTTGGACTTCTCGTTTCCGGTAAGACGGTAGTTAGCGCCTGCGAGAATGTGCTCCATGAATCCCGAGTCGTGGTCGAGATTCTGGAAGTTTTCAAGATAGCCGTCGAGAAGCTCTTCCGAGCGCTCTGCCGTCTTTCTGTACTCCTCGTTGCCCGTCTTTTCGTACATAAGCCACATAAGACCGCCCCAGAAGCCGTTTGTCCACCAGGTGACGTTCTTGCCGGTTGCAGGATCAAGGCAGTTATCGTGCTTGCCCTGCTCGTCGGTAGTGTAGGGAAGCTTGTCGCGGCTTTCAACTGCTACGCGCGAGAGCTTTTTGTCAAGCTTTGCGACCATTTCGTCGATCCAAGCTTTGTTTTCTGCGATATAATTGTCGTAAAACATAGTTTTTCTCCTTAATAGGTGTAAATTATTTCATCCAGGGATTGAACTTCGATCGCTTAAGCTTTGCGATTGCCTCTGTGAAGAAGAAGTCTCCGTAGATGATCGGTACGTGAATACCTCTTGTGTACATTTCGGTACCCATCTGAAGGATCAAGTCCTCGTTTTCTTCCCAGTTGCAGAACTTTTCTTCCATAGCGCGGAGCATCTTGACTGCCGCGGCAATGTAAGGTCTCTGCTCGTGCTCGGGAACGTTTTTAGCGATCTCGATAAGTCCGCAAGCGGCGACTGCACCCGCGGTAGAGTCGTACATAACGGGCTCTACGGGAGCGCGGAAGTCAACGAGCGGGAGATAATCGGTGTCCGCGATGTTCGATATGAAATAGTGCGCAAGCTGCTTTGCGGTGTTCAGATAACGCTCCTCGCCGGTGTGCATATACGAGAGAATGAATCCGTAGAGTACCCACGAAGCGCCTCTCGACCAGGTCGAGCCAACGCCGTAGCCCTGACCGCCAAGCGATTCGAGCATCTCGCCCGTTTCAACGTCGTGAACCACGATGTGATTCATCGAGCCGTCCTCGCGGACGTGATCTCTCATTGCCATATCGGCGTGAGCCATGGCGATCTGAGTGAAGCGATCGTCGCCAAGCTCCTTCGATGCCCAGTAAAGCTGGGGAATGTTCATCATACAGTCGATGATCGTCCAGCCGTTGTTGTCGTGACCGAACCATTTTCCGTTCCAGGCGCGGATGTATCCGCCGTTTTCCTTGTAACGGGACGCAAGAGTCATTGCGGCAAGAAGGTTTCTGTTGCGTGCGGCAGGATCTCCTGTGAGGCGGTAGTTGGCGCCCGAGAGAATGTGCCACATAAATCCTACGTCGTGATGGAGTCTCGATACGTCGGCAAAAGCCTTGTCCATAAGCTCCTCCGAGCGAAGAGCGGTTTTCTTGTACTCCTCGTTGCCCGTCTGCTCGTACATTATCCACATGAGACCGCCCCAGAATCCGTTTGTCCACCAGTAGATGTTGTTGCCCTCCGATTTGTCGTCGTGGACGCCGTTTACGGTGGTGTAGGGGATCTTGTCGCGTCCCTTTACTGCGGTGACAGAAAGCTTCTTGTCAAGCTTTGCCCAGGTTTCGTCGATTCAGGCCTTGTTCTGTTCAATATAATTTTCGTAAAACATAGTTTTCTCCCGAAGGGGCGATTTTTTCGCCCCTTCTATTTAATAATACTTACTTAGGCTGCTTTCCGATGTATGCAAGGATACCGCCGTCAACGTAAAGAATGTGTCCGTTTACGAAGTCGGAAGCGTCAGATGCGAGGAATACCGCAGGACCTGCGAGGTCCTCGGGGTTGCCCCAACGAGCTGCGGGAGTCTTTGCGATGATGAAGCTGTCAAAGGGATGACGGCTTCCGTCAGGCTGGATCTCGCGAAGGGGAGCGGTCTGAGGAGTAGCGATGTATCCGGGACCGATTCCGTTGCACTGAATGTTGAATTCGCCGTACTCGGATGCGATGTTCCTCGTGAGCATCTTAAGTCCGCCCTTTGCAGCAGCGTAAGCCGAAACGGTCTCACGTCCGAGCTCGCTCATCATAGAGCAGATGTTGATGATCTTTCCGTGTCCCTTCTTGATCATCGAGGGGATAACTGCCTTTGCGCAGATGAAGGGAGCGTTGAGGTCAACATCAATTACCTGACGGAACTCTGCCGCGCTCATCTCGGTCATGGGGATTCTCTTGATGATTCCCGCATTGTTTACGAGAATGTCGATAACGCCGACAGTCTTTTCGATGTCAGAGACCATTGCGTTTACTGCGTCCTCGTCGGTAACGTCGCAAACGTATCCCTTTGCGTCGATACCTGCCGCCTTGTATGCCTCGATACCCTTGTCAACGAACTCCTTCTTGATGTCGTTGAAAACGATCTTTGCGCCTGCCTCTGCGAGAGAGGATGCGATAGCGAAGCCTATTCCGTAGGAAGCGCCCGTTACGAGAGCGATCTTGCCTTCAAGTGAAAACATATTTGCCATTTTGTTTAATTCCTTTCGTTTACTGTATTTTGAAAGATTATTTAATTACAGAAGATCCTTGGTCTCGATGTGGTCCATATCGTCGAAATCCTGATTTTCGCCGCACATAGCCCAGATGAACGAGTAGTTCTTAGTTCCAACGCCCGAGTGGATCGACCAAGAGGGAGAAATAACAGCCTCTTCGTTGTGCATGATGATATGTCTTGTCTCGGTAGGCTCGCCCATCATGTGGAATACAACGTCGTTTTCTTCCATATCGAGGTAGAGGTAAACCTCCATACGTCTGTCGTGAGTATGGCAGGGCATAGTGTTCCAGTTCGATCCAACGTCAAGCTGGGTAAGTCCCATAGAAAGCTGGCAGGTCTTGAGAACTGCGGGGTGGATGTACTGGTTAATAACTCTCTTGTTGCACTGCTCAACGCTTCCGAGAGGACGCTTGTTAGCCTTCTCGATGTCGATGTGAACGGTGGGGTAGCTCGTGTGAGCAGGGCAGGAGCTTACGTAGAACTTTGCGGGATCGTTCTCGTCGCAGCTCTTGAAGGTGATGTCCTTGTTGCCCATACCGACGTAAAGTCCGTCGCGGGGGTTGAGAACGTACTCAACGCCGTCAACCGTGATGATACCCTTGCCGCCGATGTTGATGCAGCCCATTTCTCTTCTTTCAAGGAAATATGCCGCTGCAAGCTCCTTGCCAGCCTCAAGCTTGAGTACCTGACGAACGGGCATAAGTCCTGCGGTGATGATGCGGTCGATGTGGCTGTAAACCATACTGATATTGTCCTTGATGAAAAGGTTTGCGATGTGGAACTCCTCGCGAAGTCTCTCTGTTGTGTAGTGCTTAACGTCTTTTGCGTTAGATGCCTGGCGTACTTCCATTTTACTTAAATCCTCCTTAATATAGCTTCCGAATACCTGAAGCTGCGTAAGAGCAGCGAAAGACAGCTGTTCGGTAACCTGTGTGAAATTGAAAAGATGAATCGTGCGAGTTACCTTCTTCGCAAGCTCGATAGCAATTCCGTTTGAGTTTTCGGGATTGAGATCGCTTGAGTCGAGCTTGAACTCGCCCTTTATTACCTCGCCGTCCGAGAACTCGATGTCTATCGACTTCCAGTACGAGTCGTGAGGTATGCCCGTTTTCGGATCGTGCGCAAAGTCGGCACGAAGGAAGAACACGAGCTTGTCGATCTCAACGTCGCGGCCGAAGTCGAGAGTCCATTCGAGATCGTTTCTTGCTCCGCCCGCCCAAGAGTGGTAGGGGTAGGAGCCGTGTCCCTGATTATTTACAACTCCGTCGATAGCGTTGCGCTCGTAGAAGCAGGGCTCTTCACGTGTGACGAAGTTGGCGCTGGCGTGGGGGAAGAAGCGCATCGGACCGTGTCTGTCGTGCGAGTTGAGCGAGATCTGGCGGTAAGCGTATATCTCGTCGTCCTCAGGCTCGCGGACGATTATCGGATGCTTTTCTCCCGCAAAAGCTCCGGGAGCATAGCAAGCGCGGCGCTGCGAAGCGTCGGGAACTATGAAATCAAAGCTCTTGTTGGGTACCCAAACGATGCTCTCGGCAAGTGTCGGATCGAGCTTTACGGCAATGAACTCGCAGTTACTCATATTAACTCTGATGCGGTATCCCGCTTCGAGAACGCCGTCGTAACAGGTGTCGATGCTCATGCCCTTTTCCTCAAAAAGAAGATTGCCCGAGGTATCGGTGATTTTGAGTGTCAGCATAAATATAACCTCCTTTGTGTTTTTTGGTCTGTGACCGAAGGGTATAACTACCCACATTGTTTAATTATAGTATAACATACAATATCTGCAAAAAAAATAGCAAAAATCAACTAAAATATTGCAATTCTCACCATTATATGTTATACTGTAAGAGAAAGAAACGAGAAAGGGGAAAAGACTGTGAAATGTATGTTTGAGAGCTGCTCGAAGGCTATTGCCTACGCAGGCGAGAGAAAGAGCTTCGCCCTTTACCATTCGGAGTCCACAAATCCTGATCCTGCAATACATATACACGAATGCTGCGAGATATTTTTCTGCGTGTCGGGAGGCAAAAACTTCCTTATCGGCGGACGTCTTTACGACGTTTCAAAGAACGATATTTTCGTCATAAATCAGTACGAGGGACATAAGATAACCTATCGCGAGGACGAAAAATTCGAGCGCTACGTTTTCCAGATAAGCCCGGAGTTTATCTACGGACAGTCGAGCGAAAAGACCGACCTTGCCAAGTGCTTCTATCCGCACGAGGGAGGCTTTGACCATAGGCGTCAGCTTTCCGACGAAGTGGCGGATAAGCTCAAGGAAAAAATCAGACTGCTCGATAGCGATTTCGGATACGGAGACGACCTTTTAAAGAGGCAGATAATGGTTGAAATTCTCGTCGAGATAAACCGCGCGTTCATGACGAGCGAGGAAGCGCTCCCCACCTCGTCGAGTGAGGCAGTCCGTCTTGCAATAGACTATATAAACGCAAACTATACAAGTCCGCTGACTCTCGATATGGTAGCAAAAAGCGCATACCTTTCGGTCAATCAGCTTTGCCGCCTTTTCTCTAAATATTGCGGCACGACAGTTGCGAAATATATCGTCTCAAAGCGTATAAGCGAGGCGAAAAAGCTTCTCGCTTCCGGGAAGAGCGTGAGCGAAACCGCGCTCCTCTGCGGCTTTGGTGACTACTCTGTCTTTATGCGAGTTTTCAAGAAAAATGTCGGAATGACACCCGGAAAGTACAAAACTCTTGCCGAATAGTAGGATATATCAAAAATCGGTGTGAAAATTTGTTGAAATCGTCAAACGAAAAAAGTCAAAACGATATTGATTTACTGAGTTTGATGTGTTATAATTATAGGGTATTGGTAAATCAAATAATTTTATAGAGGCGCGTTTATGTTTCAAAAAGGATTTGACAACGAAAAATACATAGAGCTTCAGTCTGCAAAGATAAAGGAGCGCATCGACTATTTCGGCGGCAAGCTTTACCTCGAATTCGGCGGTAAGCTTTTCGACGATAATCACGCATCGAGAGTGCTTCCCGGCTTCGAGCCCGACAGTAAGGTCAAGATGCTTCTTGAGCTTAAGGATCAGGCGGAGATAGTCATCGTTATCAGCGCAGACGCTATTGCCAAGAATAAGAGAAGGGGAGACCTCGGAATCACCTACGATCAGGAGCTTCTTCGACTTCTCGACGCATTTGGCGGCATCGGACTTTACGTCGGAAGCGTTGTTATCACGCAGTACGAATCGCAGAGAGCCGCCGACCTTTTTGAAAAGAGACTCGTCTCGCTCGGCATCAAGGTCTATAAGCACTATAATATAGCAGACTATCCGTCCAATATTCCGCTGATTGTAAGTGACGAGGGATTTGGAAGAAACGATTACATAGAAACGAGCCGCTCACTCGTTGTCGTCACCGCGCCCGGTCCCGGAAGCGGAAAGATGGCGACCTGCCTCTCACAGCTTTACCATGATAATAAGCGCGGAATCCGTTCGGGATATGCAAAATTCGAGACCTTCCCGATATGGAATCTCCCTCTTAAGCACCCTGTAAACCTCGCGTATGAGGCGGCAACTGCCGACCTTAACGACGTTAATATGATAGATCCCTTCCACCTTGAGGCGTACGGAAAAACTACTGTCAACTATAACCGTGACATCGAAATTTTCCCCGTACTTGAGGCAATGTTCAATAAGATATTCGGATACTGCCCCTATAAGAGTCCCACCGATATGGGCGTAAATATGGCAGGAAACGCGATCGTTGACAACGATGCCGTCTGCACGGCGTCCAAGGAAGAGATCGTCCGCAGATATCTGAAGATCTGCTGCGCATATAAGCAGGGACTTGCAACCTCGGGCGAAATATCCAAGCTTGAGCTTCTTATGAGCTCGCTCGATATTTCAAGCGAAACGAGAAAGACCTACGTTGCCGCAAAAAGCGTTTCGGAAAGAACGAAAGCGCCCGCAGTTGCTATCGAGCTCGCCGACGGAAGAGTAGTTACGGGAAAGACGACGTCCCTTCTCGGAGCATCGTCTGCCGCACTTCTCAACGCACTCAAAACGCTTGCGGGAATAGACGACGAGGTGCACCTTATCTCTCCCACGGTTATCGAGCCGATACAGGAGCTTAAGGTAAACCACATGGGCAACAGAAACCCCCGTCTGCACACCGACGAGGTGCTTATCGCGCTCGCAATATGTGCGGCGACCGACGAAAACGCAAAGAAGGCGCTCAAGGCGGTCGATATGCTCAAAAAGAGCGAGGTACATTCTACCGTCATTCTCTCGAAGGTTGACGAGGGAGTGTTCAACAAGCTCGGTGCAAACGTCACCTGCAGCCCCGAGTATCAGACCAAAAAGCTTTATCATAAGTAATGAAAAAACTCTCACGCAAGGCGTGAGAGTTTTGTTTATCCCCGACAAACAAAAATTAACAGGTAGGGGAGAAGGCGCACCAAAGGTGCGGTTTTTGCTCCTCCCGTCAAAAAGCCTTCTCCAGCGGAGAAGGTGGCAGCCGAAGGCTGACGGATGAGGAGATCAAAAGCTTAGTTTGTACGAACACACAATAAACGCGTTTGTGAGAAATCTTTTCGTTCATTTCTGTGTCGACAGAAACGAACCAAAGAACGACCAACTAGGGAGGGAAGAATCCCTCCCTTTGGAAGCACCCACTCTCTGATTCAATGTTGCCCGTGCGCATGGGCGCACGCACGGGCAAAG
>JAZSKY010000065.1:0-18623 GCA_045535095.1 Eubacteriales bacterium
AGAAGGCTTGTAGGTTCGCAAATTATCGTCAACAGGGTTCACCTCATCCGTCGCTAACGCGACACCTTCTCGCTGCAGCTCGGTCACGCTCGGGCTCTGACACCACACTGTGGTGTCATTCACTCCCCTCGCGCCGCTTCGCTACCCATCAAGGGGAAGGCTTTTTTGACGGGAGGAGCAAAAACCGCATCTTTGGTGCGCCTTCTCCCCTACCAACTTACTTTGACAGTTAAGGCTATTTCCGTCTCGTTTTCAGAAAGATCTTCCACAAAATATCGGCAGGGACGATAAGAAATGCAAGGGCTATAACAAACGAAAGCTCTCTGAAGGTCAGGGGTGCGGTCCTGAAAATACTATTTCCGAAATATATCATAAGGGTCTGTATCGCCGCGACGAGAGTCATTATCAAAATAAACGCGCGATTTTTCTCAAGGTGCGCGGCAAGGTTTATTCTACTCGTTCGTGCGGTGAAGCAGTTAAAGATACCGAGGAAAATAAAGAGTCCGAAAAATGCGCCGAGATGCCTCGTGGGATCAATATTTGCGCCGTAAAAGGCTTTTATTTTCTCACTGCAAAGAAAGGCAAGGCAAAGGGCGACAGTCGATATTCCCGAAAAAAGGATATGCCCTATCATATATTTCGAGAGAAGTCCCTCGCTCAGTTTTTTCGGGCGCTCCTTCATTGTGTCCTTGACCGCCGCCTCGCCTGCAAAGGCAAGTGCGCCGAGGGTGTCCATTATGATATTTATCCAGAGCATCTGAATAACCGTTATCGGTGTGTCAACTCCTATAAACGGCCCTATAAGGCTGATTGCCACCGCGCAGAGATTCATAGTAAGCTGAAAGGTTATGAACTTTCTGATGCTTGCAAAGATCGTGCGTCCGTACAGCACTGCCTTGACTATCGAGCGGAAATTATTATCTAAAATGACGATATCTCCCGCCTCTTTTGCGACGTCTGTGCCGCTACCCATTGCAAAGCCTATATCGGCTTTTTTCAGCGCGGGCGCGTCGTTTACGCCGTCGCCCGTCATACCGACGACGAGACCGTTTTCCTGCGCGATACGAACGAGTCGGCTCTTATCCGAGGGCAAAGCCCTTGCTATTACCGCTATTTTATGAAGTCTCTCGGAGACCTCCTTATCGCTCATTTTTGAAAGCTCCTCACTCGTCAGGACTATGCTATCAGAGAATTTTCCGATAATTCCGCACTCTCTTGCGACCGCGCTTGCGGTCTCCTTATTATCGCCCGTAAGCATAACTACCTGAACGAGTGCGCCCTGTATCTCCTCGACCGATGCGCGTGCTTCCCTTCGCACCTTATCGCGCACGCCGACGAGTGCAACGAGGGTGAAATCTTGCCCCGAAAGGCTCTTTTCGGGAGTTTTTTCGCACAGAGCGACCGCAAGGACTCTGACCGAGCCTTGTGTCATCTCGCGCATTTTATTTTGCAGTTTATTTTTATCAAAGCTGCTTCGTACCTCACCCGAGCCGAGCAAAATTCCCGTAACGCTCGGCAAAATAAGCTCGGGAGCGCCACGCACTATACACATTTCTCTGCCGCCCTTTTTCATTCGAAGCATTACGGCGGAGAATTTTTTATCGCTACTGAACGGCACTCTTTTGATAACGCTTGCCGAGTCACTTGCACGAAAAAAGGCGCGGAAGGCTCTATCGGTGGCGTTTCCGCCGAGTATCTTACCGGACGAAAGAGTGCAGTCCGTATTATACGCACTATCAAGGCAGAGGGTTTCGTAAAGAGCTCCCTCCTTTGAGAGTGCGCGCTCGGTGGAAAACGATCTTCCGTCACCGAGAACGACCTCGCAGACACTCTGCTTACCGGTTGTGAGCGTTCCCGTTTTATCGCAGAAAAGTATGTTCATACTGCCCGCCGTCTCGATTCCGACCAGCTTACGCACGAGGATATTATCTCGCATCATTTTCTGCATATTCGAGGACAAAACGACGCTTATCATCATCGGAAGTCCCTCGGGCACCGAGACCACGACCACAGTAACTGCGAGCGTGAGGCAGTGCATAAGGCAGGAATAGAGGTGGGAAAAATCGGAGAGCTTTGTGATGATAACTCCCTTATCGAAGGCGCTATCAATGAAAATATCGTTAAAAAAATAGGCGAGTGAGACCGAAATTGCGGCAATATAGCCGATTCGGCTTATCTGCCTTGCAAGGCGTGAGAGTCGCTGACGCAGAGGGCTTTCCCTTGTTTCTGCCGAAAGCTCGCTTGCAACTCCTCCGTAGAGCGTCTTATCACCGACCGCGGTGACTCTTACACACGCTCTGCCGACACAGACCGTGCTTCCCCTGAACACCTTATTTTCGCCGACCTTGGCGCTCCTTTTCACCTCAACGCTCTCGCCTGTTATTGCCGACTCGTCAAGCGAAATATCGCCCGAAAGTATCTCGGCATCGGCAGGGATACGCTCGCCTGCCGAGACAAATACTATATCGCCGACGACTATATCGTCGATATGTATTTCCTCTACGCTATCCCCTCGCATAACTCTGAAATACTCGCCCTTGCCCGCCTCCTTCAGCTTTTCAAACGCCTTTTCGCTTCCGCACTCCGAAAGGGTTGAAACTACGGTGGAAATGAGTATTGCGGCAACGATCCCGAGAGTTTCGGTAATATTGAAGCTGCCGAGCGCGAAGATAGTATTTACCACAAGCGCGCCGAGGAGTATTTTTATTATCGGATCGGAGAGATTTGAGAGAAATCTCCTGAAAAAGGTCACCCTCTTTACCGCGCTGAGTCTGTTTGTGCCATTTATCTCTCGCGAGCGCTTCACCTGACTCTCGGTAAGACCTCTATTTTTTATATTGAAATTTGCTCCTTGAGGCATAGAGATACCGTCCTTTTTTCGAGATGTGGTTTATTATATTCGGACATAGGATATTTAATGACAAAGAAAAACCGTCGGAAATTCCGACGGTTTTATCCCTTTTACTGATTATTCTTCTTCGGATCGTGGCTATCTGCGATCTTATTGAACTGCTCGATTATCTCGATCTCGTGCGGATCGTACGGACGGTAGTTGATTCTGAAAAGGTCGTGCTGCCATTTGGTGAAGTCGTAGTCAACGTCCTGAGCGGGATCGTAATAGTTCTTCCAGAGCGATTCCCACGGCTCGTTGGTCTGCGTCTTACCTGCAACGAATCCCCAGCAGTAGCAAGCGATATTTTCGAGGTAGAAGAGGGGGTAGATCTCTTTTACGTCGTTATGGTTGATACGGTTGAGCCACTCGGTACACATAAGAGGTCTTTCAAGCTTTCTCATTTCCTCTATCTGAAGAACGGTCTGGATATACGAGCCGTAATAGTGGAAGCTGATGACGTCGGAAAGCTCGATAGCGTGATGCTCCTCGGCAATTCTTCCCTTTCCGTTTTCAACCTTTCTCCAAACGTCAGCGGTAAGCGGCTGCTTGGGGTCGCACGCGCGGACGGTCTCGAAAAGAAGGTCAAGCAGAGGGATCGAGCGCGATCCGATCTGATTACCCGGCTCATTATAAACGTTCCAGCAGAGGATTCTGTCATCGTCCTTATATTTCGTGACAGTTTCCTTCACCATTTCGAGAAACTGCGATCTGGTGGGTTCTCTTTCGAGAACGTGCCACGGCTTCTTGGCAAGCTGCTCGGGACTAAGCGGAAATCTTCCCTGATGGTAACCCTTTGCGTATATCTGCTCTCCGAGGGGCTTGGGAACGTACTCATCGTCCCCTCTGGGCGGCTCTGCCTCGTGAGCAAGAACGTACATAACAGAGAGTCCGTGAGATGCCGCAAGAGTAAGATACTCCTCGAGCACACTCATATAGCTTTCTCTTTCCTGAAGCCAAACGTCAAAATCGGAGATAAGGCGTATAGTGTTGAAGCCGATCTTTGCGGCGAGCGCCATTTCGGCATCTGCCGTATTCATTCTTTCCTCGCGGCCGTAGCTTTGCCATTTATCGCGACGGTTAGCGCAGTCACTTCCGATAAAGTTACATCCTCTTATCCACGGATGAGAATTATACCACTCCCACGCCGCTTCTTTTGTCCACTGCTTCGTTGCCATTTTATTACCTTCCTTGTGTACTTTTATTTTTCTGCGATCTTCTCGCAATATGTTCTGATAAGCTTTTTGAAATCGCTTTTATTTTCGGTCTTCGTTTCCGAAAGCATACGCTTTACGCGGTATTTTACCGCGTTTCCCGATATGTAAGCCTTCTCGCCTATCTCGGCATACGGAAGCTCGTTTATTATCCCCGAAATGATCTTCATATCGGTGTCATCACATCTCGTAAGGAAATTTTCGATAGTCATGATCTCTCTGACGTCGGTATCACCGTAAAAGTAGTTTTCTTCCGCCGCGTGACTCTTAAGGGTCCGCTTTTGCTTTTTGACGCTTCTGTGCTCGGTGGTGTCTCCCAAAATAAGCTCACACGGTATCGTCATCTGTACGTTTATATCCACCTCGCTTTTTACGAGATATGCGTACATTGATACCGCCTGACGTCCGAGCTCGACGTCATTCAGAGTCATTGAGGTGATCGTATGAGAAAAATACCGTCCTATAAGCAGGTTTCCGAATCCGACTACGTAAATATCCTCAGGCACTCTTATACCGTCGTTTTCAAGTCTGCGGATAAGAGATACGGCGGCAATATCGTTTGCACAAATGACCGCATTATATTCCGATATTTTCTCTTTAAGACGCGCGTAGCACCCCGTCAAAGAGTCATCACTTATATAAACGTCCTTTTCTGAAAGTCCGTATTCGATAAAGCTTTTATGCTTCGTCGTATCGGTTATAGAATTGGGGTTTATTGCAAAAAGGGCTATTTTTCTTCTCTCGCACGAGTGGAGATACTGTATGCATTCGTAGGTGGCGCAAGCATAGTCGATAAGAATATAGCTCGTCTCGGAGACGATCTCGGTCGGCTGACAGTTAAGCACGATACCCCGTATGGAATGCTCCCAAAGCGAGCATAGAGTTTTATTTATCCACGAGTTTGCCGTTCCCACGAGCACTACTACCTTTTTCTGACCTTCAAAGTCAACGTCAAGATCCTTTATCTCGCAGATCTCGTGCTTAAGCTCGGAGGCTCGGTGCTTCATTCCGTCAAGAATGGCTTTGCCCCACACGGTCTCTGCGAAATCGTTTTCAACAACTGCAAATATCTTCACCGCTTGCACCTCCTTTTTTATAAGTATATCACTTATTTTCTTCAAAATCAAGCATATAAAGTACAAAAGAACGCGGATTTTATCCTTTTTTATTTATCTTGACAGATGGTGACGATTTTATTAAAATGGAAGCAGAATGAAAAAAATCTTCAAAAATCCTTCAAAAATTCTTCAAGGAGATATTTTTATGAAAGTTATACTCAAAAAAGAAAACCGCGTAATACCCACGTATATTCCCGGAAAAGCGGAAGAGCTTCCCATGTTCTTCGAGAACCGTCCCTATCAGGGCGCTTCGGGAAAGGTATATCCCATTCCCTACTCCGACTCGGTTTCGGACGAGAAGAGCGACGTTAAATACGAAGTATATACTCTTGAAAACGAGTATATAAAGACCGACGTTCTTCCCGAGATCGGCGGAAAGATCCTTCGCGCATACGACAAGATCGGATCCTACGATTTCATTTACTACAACGAGGTAGTAAAACCCGCACTCGTTGGACTTGCAGGTCCTTGGATCTCGGGCGGTATCGAGTTCAACTGGCCCCAGCACCACCGTCCCACGACCTATATGCCTCTTGAGGCAACTATTGAAGAGGGCGCTGACGGAAGCCGTACCGTTTGGGTAGGTGAGGTTGAGCCGATGAACCGTCTCAAGGGTATGGCGGGAGTTACCGTATGCCCCGGACGCAGCTTTATCAAGGCGAAGATAAAGGTATATAACCGCACAAACGTCCCTCAGCTCTTTATGTGGTGGGCAAATCTTGCCGCTCCCGGAACCAAGGGCTACCGCACGATATTCCCGCCGGACGTTGAGTGGGTAAACGACCACGACCGCCGTGCGATCCTCTCGTGGCCTATCGCCAAGGGAATATACAAGACCGCACGTCCCTTCAACTACGGCGAAGGCACGGACATCTCTCGCTTCGATGCGATAAAGGTTCCCTCCTCTTTCCTCGTTTCGCAGGGACAGTCCGATCTCGACTTCGTTGGCGGATATGATGACGACATAAACAAGGGACTCGTTACGGTCGCCGACCACCACATTTCCCCCGGAAAGAAGCTCTGGCACTGGGGTAAGGGTGATTTCGGTGATATGTGGTGCTCCAATCTTACCGACGAAAACGGCCCGTACATTGAGCTTATGACCGGAGTTTACACCGACAACCAGCCCGACTTCACTTGGCTTGCCCCCTACGAGAGCCGCGAGTTCGAGCAGTACTGGTATCCTATCCGCGACATCGGAGACGTAAAGAACGCGACCATTGATGCGGCTATCAACGTTGAAAAGCGCGGAGACGATATTTTCGTAGGTCTCAACGCTACCGGCACCTTTGAGAATGCAAAGGTCATCGTAAAGGACAAAAACGGCGAGATATTCAGCGAAACTATCACGATCTCTCCCGACAAAGCGTATATCAAGACTATTTCGGCAAAGGATATCGACATAAACGATATCAGCGCTTCGCTCGTTTGCGAAAACGGAAAGGTCCTCGTTTCTCACACTCCTTACGTCCGCGGAAACAAGCAGCCTATTGACGTAAGAGAGCCTGTTAAGCGTCCCTCTGAGATCGAGACCGTAGAGGAGCTTTACATCAACGGTTACCACCTTGAGCAGTACAAGCAGCACAACTACCGCGCTCGCGACTACTATCTTGAGGGTCTTGCAAGAGATAACGGAGATATCCGCTGCAACACCTCTATGGCACGTCTTTCCTACCGCGCGGGCGATTACGAAAAGTGCGTAGAGTACGCAGACAAGGCGATTTCGCGCCTGACCTCGAGAAACCAGCATCCCACCGATACCGAGGCGTTCTACCTTAAGGGACTTTCCTTAAAGGCCCTCGGAAAGACCTCCGAGGCGTACGACACCCTCTTCAGAGCCGCTTGGAACTACTCGCACCGCGCTTGCGCTTATCTTGAGCTCGCGTCTATCGACTGCGCTGAAGGAAGATATGCGGACGCACTCGAAAAGCTTGAGATCACCCTCTCGCTCGGAAAAGACAATTCAGTGGCAAACGGACTCAAAGCGGCAATACTGCGAAAGCTCGGTGACAGCAATAAGGCAAAAGAGATAATCGCATCCGCTCGCGCATACGATCTTCTTGATCTGCGTGCAATATTCGAGCTTTCCCACTACGAAGATATGACCGACACTATCGCATATTTTGCACAGAAGCCCGAGAACATCCTCGACATTGTTATCGAGTACGTTTCCGAAGGACTTTACGAGGACGCTCTTTATGCGCTTGATTTTGCAGATGCAAATTATCCTCTCACTCATTACTACCGCGCATACGTCTTCTCTCTTACGGGTAGAGACGGCGCAGACGAGATAAAGAAGGCGGAAGCCTGCCATCTCGGTTACTGCTTCCCTAACCGCGTCTTTGATATAGCTCCGCTCGAGTACGCTATAAATTCCTGCGACAAGACGGCAAACGCAAGCTATCTTCTCGGATGTCTCCTTTATGACAAGGAAAGATACGAGGACGCTATTTCCGCATGGGAAAGATGCGTATCTATAAACTCCGAGCACGCAGAGGCGTACCGCGCACTCGCTCTTGCATATTTCGACAAGAGGGGCGACGGCGAGAGTGCGAAAGTCTGCATGAAGAGAGCGCTCGAGACCAAAAAGACCTCTCCGAGAATGCTTATGGAGTACGAGCAGCTTCTTAAAAACACTAACGCTTCGACCGACGAGCGTCTTGCCGTTTACGAAAAATATCCCGAGCTTCTCGCAAAGAGAGACGACTGCTATCTCGACAAGGTCATCCTTCACACCCTTAAGGGCGAGTACAAGAAGGCTATCGATATGGCTGCCGCAAAGCGCTTCCACATTTACGAGGGTGGCGAGGACGTCTCACAAAGCAGCACTCCTGGATGTTCCTTCTCTACGCTCTGACGCTTGAAAACGAGGGCAAGATAGGTGAGGCAAAGGACTTCTTCGAGCGCGCTACGGTAGTCCCGAAGAGCTACGGAGAAGCAAAGACCTTCTTCAATCAGGAAGCTCACATCTTCTACTACCTCGGTCTTATGCTCGAAAAGCTCGGCGAAAAGAATGAAGCTACAAAGGCATTCGAAGAAGCATCGATATACAAGGCGGCAGTTTCCGAGCTTTCGGCATTCCGCGCGCTTGCTCTTAAGAAGCTCGGACGCACGTCCGAGGCGGACGAGGTAATATCCGAAATGATCGCGGTAGCCGCGAGCAAGATCGAAAACAGCGATCTTCGTACCTACTACGGAGTTGGCTCGCCCTCTCCGATGCCCTTTGAGAACGATATAGTCAAGAACAATCTGACGAGCGGCTACGTGCTCAAGGCGTTCGCTCTGCGCGCTCTCGGTGACAAAAAGAGCGCAGACGAGTACATCGCGCTTGCAGAAAAGATCTCGCCTTATATGTTTGAAATCTACGCTTACAGACAGGTTTTTAACTAAAATAAAAAATTGGACGGTCAAAACCGTCCAATTTTTAATTTATTTCGTCTTTATCTCGTCGCCGTGTCTATCCTTATTGCGGTGGTCGTTATGTACCCTTGCGCTGGACGCTCCGTCGGGTACGATGTCTCCCGCTTTTGTCAGCGCATTCTTGGTGAGCATAGGTCCGACAAGCTCGTATATAAGAACTCCGAAAAGAACGATATTTCTTATAAGCACTCCGTCTGCGCCGAGCACGTGCTCTGCCTGAAGAGACATTCCGAGAGCGACTCCCGCCTGAGGAAGAAGAGTGATGCCGAGATATTTCTTTATCGTGGGACTTGATCCTGCGATGACCGAGCTTCCGTACGCTCCGAAATATTTACCCGCCGATCTTGCGAGAATATAGAGAACGCCCGCGACTATTACGGTATAGTTACCAAACACCTTAAAGTCAAGCTCTGCTCCGCTGAGAACGAAGAAGAGGATAAACAGAGGCGCGGTCCATTTGTCCGCTCTCTCCATAAGCTCCTCCGAGAAGTCGCAGAGGTTGCAGAATATCGTTCCGAGCATCATGCAGACAAGAAGAGGCGAAAATCCGACGTGTACCTCGCCAAACTCGAACTTCATCATAGAGAGTGCAACGGTGAGGAGAACGTAGGTTATAGAGATCGAAAGACGCTTACTGTTCGACTTATAGAATTTCTCGGTGAATGTGAATATCCATCCCATAACTGCGCCGAGAAGGATCGAGGCAAATATCTCGATAAGGGGATTTACAACTACCGAAACAAGGCTTATTGCTCCGCCGCCTGCTACCGCCTTTGCAACTCCGAAGGAAACTGCAAAAATTACAAGACCTACCGCGTCGTCAAGTGCAACGACGGGAAGAAGAAGGTCGGTGAGAGGGCCTTTCGCCTTATACTGCTTTACGACCATAAGAGTCGCCGCAGGTGCGGTTGCAGAAGCTATTGCGCCGAGGACTATGGCAACGGGGATCGAGATCCAGCCTGTTGCTATCGCAAAGGCGATAAGCACAGCGTCAACCAAAACGGTGGTGATAACTGCCTGAAGAATTCCGATTATCGTTGCCTGTCTTCCCGTATGCTTCAGCTGGGAAAGACGGAACTCGTTACCTATCGAAAATGCGATAAATCCGAGCGCAACGTCCGATATTATTTTGAGCGCGGTGACCGCCTCGATCGAGGAAAATCCGAGTCCCTCAACTCCAAGTCTGCCGAGGCAGAAGGGACCTATAATTATTCCTGCAACGAGGTATGCTGTAACCGCGGGAAGCTTTAAGAGCTTTGCAGGTCGCGACATGATAAGTCCTACAAGGAGGGCTATCGCGACGGAGAGAATTGTATTCGTAAAAAACGCCTCTTTTCATATATATTAAAGTCATTTTTGGACCAGAGTCTATATTAACACTTAAAGGGACAAAAGTCAATAGAAAATGACAAAATATTTTTTATATTTTTTGTGTGAAAAACTACAAAATTAGGACACGATTTGCGAAAAATCGTCCGTTTTGTTACTTTAAATTTCCACCTCGCAGTATTATAATAGGATTAGTGGAAAATTGTATATTTTGCTATGCTTTTTACGGTCTATTTTTATTCAAAATGAACAACAAAGCGCAAAACGTCATTTTTTACTCGATACGTCAATTTATTCAGGTGGTACTATATGTATAACAGTCACTCTTTAAAACCCGGATCCACTCTCTCCGAGTATTGCATCGCGGGAAAATTCCACTCGGAAAAAGAGCCAATGACGCACAAGCGTCGCACGATAGACAGCTTCGTTTTACTTTACGGAATAAGCGGTAACGTGCATATTACAGACACGCTCAGAGAGTATCAGCTCTCGCGTGACAACTATCTTATCCTCGCTGCAAACCGCGAGCATTACGGCACGAAGCAGTCTCCCCCCGGAGTATCTTATTACTGGTGTCACTTTTATATTCACGGGGAATACGAATTTGAGATAGACAACGAGCAAAACGAGTATCTCGTTTTCGGAGAAAACGGGTCGTACAGAATCCCGATCTTCGGAAAGGTTGAGCAGGGCGACAAGATGCACTCGCTTTTCAGTCAGCTTATCGAGTATTCGCGCTCCCCTTCCTCATTCTCGAAGCCGATATGCGGAAACTATCTTGAGGTGATCCTCTCCGAGCTTGCGTACGGCGAGATAGATGCGGACACGTCCGCTTCCTCGTCTCAGGAGGCAACCGTTTCCAACATTATCGAGTGGATAAGACTCAACGCCGCTGATATAAAGAGAGTCAGCGACATTTCGACCTATTTCGGATACAACAGCGAATATCTCACCACGCTTGTCAAGAAGGTGACCTCGAAATCTCTCGTTGATCACATCACCGAAAGCCGCGTGAAAATGGCGAGAAAGCTTCTCCGCACTACCGATCTGGATATTGCCGAGATAGCAAGCAAGTGCGGTTTCTCGGACGACAAGTATTTCTTCAGAGTATTCAAGAAGCTGTGCAATATGAGTCCGGGCGCTTACAGAAAGACCTACTCAAATTACGGAACGAATGCGAAGTAAAACAAAAAAAACATCGGCCGCTGCCGATGTTTTTTGTTTCTTATTTATCTTCTCCGCTCACTCTGCGAAGCATATCAAGCTCCTTATCCTCTTCGATAGGAACGAATATTGCGGTGCAAGGACGTCCGCTTGCAGGCTGGTCGAGAATGATGTTCGTGGGGTTATTGGGCGCGTGGATCGAGAGCATAAGCTGTCCCTCGTTTGTTGTAAAGAATGCGCCGTGTCCTCCGTCATACTCCTCGCCGTAGAGCTTACTGTAAAGGAGAGGTCTGAGCTGTACCCAGGGTCCTTCCATATTGCCCGAAGCCGATCTTGCCATACCGACGAGATAGCCTGCATTTCCCTGATTGGACCAGAGCATAATGAGTGAGCCGGTATCCTTCATCTTATAGATGAACGGGCCGTCGGTAACTCCGCCTCTTGCCCATACGGGGTCCTTTGCCTTGAATACCTCGATGATCTCACCGTCGAAGCCGCTGAGGTCCTCCTTCATTTTTACAACGCACATACTGCCGTTTTTATCGGGCATACAGGTCCATTCGTGAACGAATACGCACCAGGGCTGTCCATTGTCGTCAACGTAGAAGGTGGCGTCGATAGCGTCCCAATCGGTAGGAGTCATAAGTCCGTCGGTAACGAGGGTGTAAGGTCCTTCGATATTATCCGAGCCGAATACGGCAGAGCCGCGGTGGAGGGTGTTCGGATTTTTGAAGGTTGCGAACATATAGTATCTGCCCTTATAGTAGTGACATTCGGGCGCCCAGAAGCATCTCTGCTGGTCGAGAAGGTACATTCCCTCAGGGATCTTGCAGACCGAAACGGGCTCGCTCCAATGCTCGAGATCGGTACTCGTGCACATTCCGTAGTGGCTTGCCATGTGCGAGCCGAACATATAGTAAACGCCGTCCTTAACGAATACCTGAGGATCGCGGACCGCTCTGTCAGAGGTGATAATGAGCGAGCTTTCCTTTTCAATATCAGCATATCTCTCGACGGTTTCGGTAGAGATCTCTGCTTTTCCGTTTGTTTTTTCGTTAAAATACTTACTTACGAAGTATTCGATACCCATCATAAGAGAATACTCGGTATTTCCGCAGACGAGGATAGTAGCAAGGTTTCTGCAGGTCCTTGTAACTATTCTGAAATGCGAGTTATCAAGTCCTTTTGCGGCTTCCTTATAGCTTTTGACCGAAGGATCGCCGATTATGATCGTTGCGATTTTTTCTTTCCGTTTATAAATATTTCGGGGTCATTTGCGCGTTTTATAAACTCTGCGGTCTCTGCCATAGAAATGCAAAACGCTTTCGATCTTCCCTCTTCGCTATAAACGAGTGTAAGACTGTCATTAAATTTGATTTCCATAATTTCCCCTCCAAAGGTTATGCAAATGGTATTTTACATATCATAGCACATAAAGATAATAAAGTCAATAAATAAAACAAAAAAACGGGACGTATCGTCCCGTTTTTTATCATTTTAGAATCCGCGCTTTACGTAGTGAGTGTGGAGGATCTCGTGAGCCTTATGGCTGTTGGGTTCTCCAAAGTACTCGTCGTAGAGCTTCTTAACTGCGCTATTCTCGTGAGACTTACGGAGGTCTGCGTTCTTATCATCGTTGTAAAGAACTGCAGCGCGAAGTGCTCTGAGATCTACCGAGTTACGAACAGACGCGGGCTGGTAGGGCTGTCCGCCACCGTTTACGCATCCGCCGGGGCACGCCATAACCTCGATGAAGTGAACGTCAACCTTGCCGTCCTGAACGTCACGGAGGAGCTTCTTAGCGTTTGCGGTACCCGAGGTAACTGCAACGTTGAGAGTCATATCGCCGAGCTTATAGGAAGCAAACTTGATGCCTTCGGTTCCGCGAACCTCGTTAAACTCGAGCTTCTCGAGAGGCTTGCCCTCGATAACCTCTGCCGCGGTACGGAGAGCTGCCTCCATAACGCCGCCGGTTGCACCGAAGATAACGCCTGCGCCCGTTCCGATATCGGAGGGATTATCGAACTCGCCGTCTTCCCTAGCGCAGAAGTCGATTCCTGCCTTCTGGATCATTCTGCCGAGCTCACGGGTGGTAATAGCGTAGTCAACGTCGGGAACGCCTGCTGCGTTCTGTCCGTCTCTGCCTACCTCGAACTTCTTTGCGGTACAAGGAATTGCAGATACGAATACGATGTCCTTAGGATCGAGTCCGACCTTCTGTGCATAGTAGGTCTTGTACATTGCACCGAACATCTGCTGAGGAGACTTACAGGTCGAGAGATTCTCGGTCATTTCGGGGAAATAGTGCTCGCAGAACTTGATCCATCCCGGCGAGCAGGAGGTGAGTATAGGAAGCTTGCCGCCGTTCTTTACTCTGCCGAGGAACTCGGTAGCCTCTTCCATAATGGTGAGGTCAGCGGTAAGGTTCATATCGTAAACGCCGTCAAATCCGAGCGCCTTGATAGCCGAGATCATCTTGCCCTCGGTGTCGGTTCCGGGAGCGTAGCCGAAGCATTCGCCGATCTGTGCACGAACAGAGGGTGCGCAGCAGATAGCAACGTGCTTGGTGGGATCGGAAAGTGCCTCGAATACCTTTTCGGTATGGTCAACCTCGTAGAGAGCGCCGGTGGGACAAGCAACTATACACTGTCCACAGTTGATACAGGAGGTATCGCCGAGTGCTCCGTCGAAGGTGCATCCGATGTGAGTGTCAAATCCGCGGTCGTTAGCGCCGATTACGCCGATTCCCTGTACCTTGTTACATACTGCAGAGCAGCGGCGGCAAAGCACGCACTTGCTCGAATCGCGAACGATCGCTGCAGAAGAGTTATCAACGTACTTGGGAGTCTTGTCGCCTGCAAAGTACTCTTCGTCAACACCGTAATCGTTGCAGAGCTTCTGAAGCTCGCAGGTGGTGGAGCGTACGCAGGAGAGACACTTTCTCTCGTGGTTGGAAAGAAGAAGCTCGAGGTTCATCTTTCTCGATTTCATAATTGCGGGGGAGTTCGTAACGATCTCCATTCCCTCACGGTCTACGGGATATACGCAAGCGGTAACGAGGCCTCTTGCGCCCTTTACCTCTACAAGGCAGAGACGGCAAGCGCCGATCTCGTTGATGTCCTTGAGGTAGCAGAGGGTGGGGATATCAATATTTGCCATTCTTGCGGCTTCGAGAACAGAAATTCCCTTCGGAACGCTGTAATCTTTACCGTTTATTTTAATGTTAATCATTTCCATAATCGTCCGTCTCCTCCTTACTGTTTGATTATTGCGCCGAACTTACAAGTGGACATACATACGCCGCACTTTACGCACTTGGACGCATCAATAACGTGGGGCTGCTTTACAGTACCCGAAATAGCGTTTACAGGGCACTTTCTTGCGCAGAGAGTACATCCCTTACACTTGTCCTCTACAATTACGTACTGAAGAAGGTTCTTACATACGCCTGCAGGACACTTCTTGTCAACAACGTGAGCTACGTACTCGTCTCTGAAGTTACGGAGAGTAGAGATTACGGGGTTAGGAGCGGTCTGTCCAAGTCCGCAAAGAGATGCAGACTTGATGTAGTTTGCAAGCTCCTCGAGTCTGTCAAGGTCCTCAAGAGTGCCGTTACCTGCGATGATCTTATCGAGGATCTCGAGCATTCTCTTGGTACCTACGCGGCAAGGAGTACATTTTCCGCACGATTCGTCAACGGTAAAGTCGAGGAAGAAGCGCGCGATGTCAACCATACAGTTGTCCTCGTCCATAACGATAAGTCCGCCCGAGCCCATCATCGAGCCGAGTGCGATAAGGTTATCGTAGTCGATAGGAGTGTCGAGGTTTTCAGCGGTGATACATCCGCCCGAAGGTCCACCCGTCTGAGCAGCCTTGAACTTCTTACCGCCGGGGATACCGCCACCGATCTCTTCTACAACCTCGCGGAGAGTGGTTCCCATAGGAACCTCAACGAGTCCGGTATTGGTGATGTTTCCGCCAAGTGCGAAAACCTTAGTTCCCTTGGATTTTTCAGTACCCATAGCGGTGAACCATTCTACACCGTTAAGGATGATCTGGGGAATGTTAGCGTATGTCTCAACGTTGTTGAGGACGGTGGGCTGTCCGAAAAGTCCCTTAACTGCGGGGAACGGAGGACGGGGTCTGGGCTCACCGCGGTGTCCCTCGATAGAGGTCATAAGAGCGGTCTCTTCTCCGCAAACGAACGCGCCTGCGCCGAAACGGATCTTAAGATCGAAATTGAATCCGGTACCGAAAATGTTCTCGCCGAGGAGTCCGTATTCCTTAGCCTGCTTGATAGCGATCTCAAGGCGGTGAATAGCGATCGGGTACTCTGCACGAACGTAAACGTATCCTTCGTCTGCGCCGATAGCGTAGCCTGCGATAGCCATAGCCTCGATTACCGCGTGGGGGTCACCCTCGAGGATCGAACGGTCCATGAACGCTCCGGGGTCGCCCTCGTCTGCGTTACAAGCAACGTACTTCTTAACGTTTCCTCTGTTGCCCGAAGCGAACTTCCACTTAAGTCCGGTGGGGAATCCGCCGCCGCCGCGTCCGCGGAGACCGGAATCGAGTACGGTCTGAATAACGTCGTCGGGAGTCATCTCGGTAAGACACTTACCAAGCGCTCTATATCCGTCAACAGCTATGTATTCGTCAATATTTTCAGGGTTGATAACTCCGCAGTTACGGAGAGCAACTCTCTTCTGCTTCTTATAGAAAGCGGTGTCGCTGAGCGAGGTAGCAACTGCCTCGTCTGCTTCCTTCTCGTGATATACGAGTCTTGCTACGGGACGTCCCTTGAGGAAATGCTCCTCAACGATCTCTGCGATGTCCTCTGCCTTTACACTGTGATAGAAGGTACCCTCGGGGTAAACTATCATGATCGGGCCGAGTGCGCAAAGTCCGAAGCAACCGGTCTGAACGACCTTTATTTCATCTGCAAGTCCTTTTGCAGCGATCTCGGTATTGAGCGCTTCGATTACCTTAACGCTACCCGAAGAGGTACAACCTGTTCCGCCGCAAACCAGTACATGTGAACGTATCATCTTTGTTTAGTATCCTTTCTGTCTTAATTACGCCTTGGCGCCGATGGTGTATTCGGTAACTACTTTTCCACCTATAAGGTGTTCCTTGATTATCTTTTCTGCCTTTTCAGCATCAACCTTAACGTAGGTGATCTTTTCGTTGCCGCCCTCGTAGATCTCTACGATAGGCTCGTACTGACAAAGACCTACGCAGCCGGTCTGCGAAACGGTAATCTTATCGGCAAGTCCTTCCTTTGCAACACCGTCAACGAATGCGTTGAGAACCGGTCTTGCGCCTGCCGCAATACCGCAGGTAGCCATTCCTACTACGACTCTTGTCGAAGCGGAGCCCTCACGGATCACGACCTTGTCCTTCATTTTTTCTCTTATTGCTGCAAGTTCTTCGAGAGATATCATTTCTGTTCCTCCGTATTTATACTTTAATTTTTTTCGTACTGTGAAGATAGGTATTTCCTTATCCACGCTATGACCTCGTACTCTGCGAGTGAAACGTCGCCAAGCACTGCGCGAAGCTCCTTTGTATCAAGGCTTACGCGTATCTCGGGTGTTTCATCGAGAAAGACGAAATCTATATCGGGGTTTCCGGAAATCAAAACGCATATACTCGAGACGATGTCTCCGACCGGGGGACAGTCTATATGAGCGGTATCGAAGGTGGCAGTCACCGTCGTTCCGCGATCCTTCCCTTTCGTTTCGGATCTTATCGCAAGAATGCCGCCCGTCTGCTCCGCGGCAAGGCGAAGAAGCGGAAGTCCCATTCCGACCTTTCTCGTTTTACGGGTGGTATAGAAGGGATCTGTCACGCCCTTCAGCGTTTCAGCGTCCATTCCGCATCCGTTATCCGCGATGGTCATAGTGAGCCATTTTTCCTTATCGGTAACGAGCGAGATATTTACCTCGGTCGCTCCCGCGGCGGTAGAGTTCTTTGCTATATCGAGTACGTTAAGCGAAAGCTCTTTCATTGCGTTTTTTCAAATTACATATACTTTTCGAGAATGCCGGGCATATCCTCGGGAACGAGACGGCCGTAAACCTCATTATTGATGGTGAGAACGGGTGCAAGTCCGCAAGCGCCGATGCAACGGGTTGCCTCTACCGAATACTTACCGTCGCTCGAGGTGGATCCCGCCTCAACGCCGATGATCTCGGTGATCTTCTCAACGAGCTTTGCGCTTCCCTTAACGTAGCAAGCCGTACCGAGACATACTGCGATAGCGACCTCGCCCTTCGGGTTAAGTGCAAACTGCGAATAGAAGGTTGCAACGCCGTAAACCTCTTCGTAAGAAACGTCAAGGCCCTTAGCAATGATCTTCTGAACCTCGACAGGAAGGTAACCGTAGATTTCCTGCGCGTCCTGAAGAGTGGGCATCAGTGCGCCGGGAATGTCGCGGTACTTCTCGATTACTGCGAGAAGCTGCTTTTCCTGCTCGGGGGTTCCCTGAAACTTAACTGTTGTTGTTGGTTTTTTCATTTTGGAAAACTCCTTCTGAACTTATTTAAAATCACAATTTTTATTATACAACTTTATATTCGATTTTTCAATAGGTTTTTATCAAAAAAACGCAAAGTTTGTTAATTTTTTAACTTTTTGATATATATGCAAATATTTTTTCCCGGATTTTGTCAGTTTCGGTGATATTTTCGGGGATTTCGATGCCATTTTCCGCCTCCGAAATGTCTCCGAGGGTGTGCGCGTCCGACGAAACGAGTATTTTTTTGTTGCGCGTATTCGGATAAGCGCCGAAACAGTATTCCTTACTACCTGCGTCGCGCAGCTCGATACACTCAAAGCCGTACTCCTCGGGGACCTCTCCGAGCATAGTGATAATGCCGTTTGCTTCCCTGTCTATATGCGCGGGATAGACGGTCGCGCCGAACGATCGGGCAAGCTCTACTGCGTCTCCCATCCAGAGATCGGTGGCGGCAATGAGCAGGGTGTCAAAGACTCCCGAGGCTTCGTCGCTTTCGTTCATTATTATCTGATTTCCGAATCTTTCGGGACGGTTATTTATTTTAGCGCGGTGAGAGTCGAGCGCCCCGTCAAAGGCGAGAGCCTTCTCAAGCGTGGGAAAAAGGCAAACGAGATGCACGTCCTCGGACGTAGTCAGCTCCATTCCAGCTATCGGCACGATGCCGAACTTCTCACACGCCGCAAAAAATGCAGGACAGTTTTTGCAGGTATTATGATCTGTAAGCGCCAGGAGCGTCAGTCCGCTAACGGCTGCCATACCTGCGATGTTTGCAGGTGTCATGTCATCGTCTGCACAGGGCGAAAGGCATGAATGTATGTGCAGGTCGTAGCTGTAACGCGTCATATCAGTCCCTGTATCTCAGCGCAGAGTTCAAATGCCGGCTTACTGCTTGCGTAGAGGTTGATGCCATGTTCCTTGGCCGAATCCATCGCAGCCTGTTCGGGACGGACATCCTCTGCAAAGACTAC
>JAZSKY010000004.1:0-15669 GCA_045535095.1 Eubacteriales bacterium
TCTTAAACTCGTATGCCTCATTAGAATAAACGAAAAAGGAAATAGCATAAATGCCATCCTCGTTCCAATTTGACATTACAGATTTAACTTTGTCATACAATATTTTTTCAATATCAATCATATTATAACCTCTCTATACAAAGTGGATTTATTTTTATTATAACATAAGATTGTGAAATTTTCAATATTTTGCAATCTTCTTGAGTTATAACGATTCTTAATAGAATCATTATGACTCTTTTTCTTTATATAAGACTCTTTATTAATCATCATGATTATATAAGCATGATGACTCTTTGTCTTAAACATAGAGTGATTAGGGTTATGAAGATTGTTAAAAGAAAAAAGAATCCTTTTGATTGTTTTTAGCATTATAAGAAGATTGCAGTAACAGGAGATATTTACTCCCATATCTTTGAGGAATACAAGGTGAGAATAGCAAAGTGTCTTGAAGATGACCTTATTTAAGAAAAATAGAACGGTGTAAATTGTTACACCGTTCTATTTACTTTTATAGACATATATGGTATAATTATGATAAATTTAGAAACTTTTTGTTGTACAAGAGGTGTTTATATGGATTTAAAGGACTTTTACCTCCAAAATGTTAAAACTGACGAATACCATTATCGCTTTATGGAATCTGTAAAAGATGTCAACAAAGTATATAATGTATTTACAGGGTATGGGGAAATATGCGATTTTGATTTTGAGATATACGATGTTGAAGATGCAATATTGAAGTTTAGAGAATTATGCCAACCCGAAGTTACCTTTGATAGCGAGAAAAAGTGTTGGTTTTACCTTATAACATATTATCTACATAAGGTGGGCTATGAAATAAAAGAGTTTCCTCGGTTATTAGCAAGGCCACATGTTGACCCCAGTGATTTTACTTGCGCAGATATACGAAACAGAATCATTGCCCAAGGTGGTGATGATAACGGCATCGTTCGTTATGCTACCCGAAGGACTTTCGTAGCCAGTCTTACTTTTGAACTCAAATCTAAGCATATTGAAATAACGGATTCTATTAATCAAAAGTTTATTGAAATATCCAATCGCCAATCATCATTCAACAATATGAGCACAGACGAGAAACTTGCCGAGATAGCTAACCTTATTGAAAATATGTTGAAAAAAGACGGCAAGTTCATCACAATAGATTATTCGTTGGTATGTCTTGATTATATCAACGAGGAAACAGTTAAGGGGTATAGGAATAAGCTTCACTGTTTTAGACACGCATCTGACGAGTCTATTCAGGAACGGGCATCCTATTCTGATGAACAAAAGTCATTTCTTATTGATTATGGTTTAGTAATAATCAAATCAATTCACGATGTATTGAAAATAAAAGAATAAGATTTTTTGTGCAATAATCTTGGTGCAAATTTGGTGCAACACTTTATAGGGCGATACTCACGATATTCACGATATCGCACGAAATCACATGAATTTTGTTCTATCGGGCAAAATAAAGCGAAAATAAGAGGTTTGCCCTTTACTTTTCGCTCCTTTTATGATATAATACCAAAAAAGCTTTACGGAGGTCGGTAGTGGAAACGGTCATTTTATTACTCATAGGCATCAGCTTTATTCTGATCGGAATTTCCAATAGGCGCGGAAACGTCTCGATGCTTCATTCTTATCACACGAAAAGAGTGACCGAGGAGGACAAGATCCCCTTTGGCAAAATGGTCGGACTCGGAATGATCATTATCGGCGGCGCAATGCTCGCCTACGGCGGACTGCTTTTCGCATCGACAAGCCTTAATATGATAATATTTGCCCATATCGGCAACGGCGTTATGGCGCTCGGCTTTGTTTCGGGACTTTTTTTCATCTTCAAGGCAATGAAAAAGTACAACAAGGGCATTTTTTGATAAAATCAGAGGTATAAAATGAAAAACAAGAAAAATTCGGACTGGGAAGGCCCTTTTCTTCCGATCTATATGTCGATAGGACTCTCGGTTGGTGTCGCTATCGGCGCGGCTATCGGCAATATACCTATGTGTATGTGCATTGATCTTGCTATTGGTGTTGGACTTGGTGCGGCTCTTGATGCAAGCAAAAAGAAAAACGAAGAAAATGAAGAAAAAGAGCTTGAAAACGAGAACGAAAACGAGGAAAACAGTGATGACTAAACGCGCAAGACAATATATAGGACTCCTTGCGGCAATAGTGTCCTACTATATTATCCACGAGGGCGCGCATTTCGTGTACGCGATCTCGACGGGTGTGTTCAAAGCCGTAAATTTTATGGGACTCGGCATGCAGATCGACGTCCACGCCGATAAAATGACCGAGACACAGCTCGGACTTTTCTGTCTCGTTGGCTCGGTAGCTACCGCGATTTTTGCGTATGCTCTCGTCTTTTTGGCAAAGAAAATCGCCTCTCTTGACTCAAAGGTCTTTAAGGCGTGCGCGTACTACGTAACTATCGCGATGCTCCTGCTCGATCCGATCTATCTTGCCGTTTTGTCCCCTCTTTTCGGCGGCGGAGATATGAACGGAATATCTCTGATAATACCGCCGATAGCGGCAAAAAGCCTCTACGGAGCGTTTCTTATAATAAATGCGCTCGTTTTTATTCGCGTGGTGCTTCCCATTTATAAAGAAGGCTTCAAGGAGAGCGAAAATAAATAAAATAACCGCCCTGCGATTTAGCAGGGCGGTTTTTATATAAGCTTAGTTTATGCCGATCATATTGTCGGGCAGGGCATCTATCTCAATAATAGAAATATATCTGTTCGGCTCTCCGCTCGGGAGGTTGTATTCAATCTCTACAGCAAAGGCAGAACCGAAATTCGGATAGCTGAAGCTTGTGTAGTAAACGGTGTACGTGTTTCCGCTGTTGTGGACGTAACCTGCAACCTCGTGCGTAAATCCGATGGGGTTATCGTAATAAAACGTGATAGTGTCCTCGCCTGTCGGGTTAAGAGCGGCAAGCTGGGTGTCGTCGAGTACAAAATGCTTTTGAGCCGTTGCAAGATACTCGCTTGCGGGAATCTCGAAAACGTCCTTTTCAAAATCTGCTCTGCGATAAATATTTCTGACGTATTCGTGTATAGCATAGGTCGTGATCAGATTGCCTGTCATAATAGGACTGCCGCCGTACATAAAGAAAAATTCAAGATCGTCGTCGGTGAACGAACGAGCGGCTGCATCTTTGGTGGTGGTTCTCGTTTCGGGCGTCTCACACACCGAGCAGACGCGCTTTTCTACGCCGTCCTTGCCGACTATTGCGTATGTTTCGGTGAACCAGCTTCCAAATTTGTGTCCCGGACTTGTTATTTCCTCTGTGTAAGTGTCACCGCAGGTGCACATAAAGGTGTTCACCCCGTTTTCGGTACAGCTAACCTCTTTTGTAACCGAGGACGAGTATGTGTGCGTATGATTACCGTCGTTTTCGCCGTTTTCGCCGCTGTTTTCGTCGTTTTCGGTGTTTTCATCGTCGATAACGGCAGTTTCCTCGTCGCACGCAATGAAGGTAAGGAGCATAAGCGATGCCAAAATGAGTGCTAAAAATCTTTTCATACCAATTTTCCTCTTTCTATTAAAGTTTTTGAAGGAGTTTGAGGGAACTTTTTGCAAAAAGTTCCCTCAAGTCGTATATCCTTTATCTGATTCCGTAATTCTCGATTACGTAGTCCATATCCTTGTCGCCTCTGCCCGAGAGGTTGATAAGGATCGAGCCGTGATCCATTCTCTTTGCAAGCTTCATTCCGTAAGCGACTGCGTGCGAGCTTTCGATCGCAGGGATGATACCCTCGAGACGGGCGAGCTTATAGAATGCGTCGATAGTCTCCTCGTCGTCGATAACGTCGTACTTAACTCTGCCGATCTCCTGCAAAAATGCGTGCTCGGGGCCGGACGAAGGATAGTCAAGTCCGCTTGCTACCGAGTAAACGGGAGCGGGATCTCCGTTTTCGTCCTTGAGCATGATCGAGTTGAAGCCGTGCATAATTCCCTCGGTGCCGTACTTGAGGCTCGCCGCGTGATCGCCGAGCTTCGGGCCTCTGCCGAGAGGCTCGATTCCGTAAATGTCAACGGGATCGTTCAAAAATCCTGCGAAAAGTCCTGCTGCGTTAGATCCTCCGCCTACACAAGCGACGATAGCGCTGGGAAGATGACCGGTCATATTTATAAACTGATCTCTTGCCTCGATTCCGACAACGCTCTGGAAGTCGCGTACCATCATGGGGAAGGGGTGCGGTCCGAGAACCGATCCGATGCAGTAGATAGAGTCCTTGTACTCCTTGCTGTACGCGTCAAATGCCGCGTCAACCGCTTCCTTGAGGGTCTGGAGTCCGTGAGTAACCTCGATTACGTTTGCGCCGAGGATCTTCATACGCGCTACGTTGGGAGCCTGCTTCTTGATATCGACAGATCCCATGTAAATGTCGCACTGAAGTCCAAAATATGCCGCAGCTGTCGCAAGAGCAACACCGTGCTGACCTGCGCCCGTCTCTGCGATGACCTTCTTCTTGCCCATATATTTTGCAAGGAGAGCCTCACCCATACAGTGATTTAACTTGTGTGCGCCCGAGTGGTTTAAGTCCTCGCGCTTTGCGTAGAGCTGTACCTTGCCGCCGAGTGCATCCGAGAGTCTCTCAAGGTGCGAAACGGGGGTAGGTCTGCCCTGAAATTCGGTACGTATTCTGCGAAGCTCGGCAATGAACTTTCTCGACTGTGCGATCGAGAAGTACGCCTCGGTGATCTCTGCCATTGCGGCCTTGAGCTTTTCCTCGATGAATACGCCGCCGTATTTGCCGAAATATCCGTCCTTGTCGGGGTAATTGTTAAAATAGGTGTCGAAATCGACGTTGTTTATCTTCATAATATATATCCTCTCTTAATTTAAAGCGCTATTTTTGTGTGGCAGGGAAGTGACGCCATCGTTTTGTAAGCAGTATCATAAAAAACTCCTTAAAAATGAAAATCCTTGACAGAATAAGCTTCTGTCAAGGACGAATAAACACTTTACTCGCGGTGCCACCTTGCTTGACGCTTTCGCGCCCACCTTTTGAGATGCCTTACATCTCTTCTCTGTAACGGGAGAACCCGTCTCTGACTACCTTTACAAAAGTAATATCGCCAGAGCCCTCGGAAGTCCATTTGCCGATCCGCTTTCTGTCGGGATTCCAGCATCCCCGACTCTCTGTGAGTGCGCCTTCGACTTTATCTCTTCGTCAACGGTTTCGTTGAGAGCATTATAGCACTAAGTATGCGTTTTGTCAATAGTTTTTAGTAAAAAGCGACGATTTTAGTTTGCGATTCTTCTTCTGATCCGATATACCGTGTCTCGGCTGACGCACATTTCCTCTGCCGTTTCTTCCATAGTCATATTATGTACGTAACGGTAGGTGAGAAAAAGCCTCTCGTCTGCGCGCTTTGCGGCTTCGCGCGGAGTGGACGCGCTTGCAACGTACAGGTCAAGATCCTTTTCTGCTTCATCGAGTGAGCGCTCAAGCTCGGAAATGGCGCGGAGTACGGGGACGACACGCTCGTCGTCACGGGCATAGCCGTAACTGTCGAGCATTACCTTCAGCTGTGCAAGACGGGTGTCGAGCAGCAGCTTGTCCGAACGGTATTTTTCGAATCTGCATATCCAACCAGACATCTCTTCAGATCTCCTTTCGAGAAAATACGAACAAATGTTCTGTTTTAGATTATATCACGCTCGCCCCTCTTTGTCAAGGGGGTAAGAATTAAAATTTTTGAGTCAAAAGGGCGAAAAATCTCTGAAAAAAACGAAAATTGGAGAGAAAAACGAATATTTTTATCAGAAATTGAAATTTCGTCAAAATGTAGAAAAATGGCGCTTAAAATTGTGCAAGATGCACAAACGATTAAAGACGACTCTTTCGCAAAGAACAGAAGAAAAATAATTTTCGTCACTATTACCATATTGGCAAAATGACCCCAAAACGACGAAAACGGCACAAAAAGGGGTCTAAAAGCCCGACTTTACGCCGAAAATGGCGAAAGATCACACAAGCGGCAAAAGACAGAGAGGAAACGCTCGGCTTCGTGTGAATAAAACGCAAAATTCAGCTAATTTTCAAAAACTTAACAAATAGGCAAAATTTGTTTGCAATTCCAAAAAAAGCGCGGCAGTATTCATTATTATTAAAGGGCGTGTCTATTGACAATTCAGGGCTTTTGTGCTATTATTTTGTTACAGTTCGCAGGCAAAAAACATTGAAAATCGCGGTGACGACTGCGCGAACTGGCGCCACCGTCGATTTTTTTTGTTTATTTGGGTGTTTTCCTATGAGAGAAGCTGCTAAAAGGGCAGAACCATCCGTTGAAAATCTATCGAAATGTGCCCTGCAAATTTCGCAAATACCATCATCTTAGGAGGAAAATTTTTAATGGTCCGTTCGAAAAGAACTAAAATTTTGGCGTTTATCCTTGCCATTCTGACCGTTATCGCGCCCGGAACTGCGGCTTTCGCGTCCGAGACTAATGACGATTATCAGTCAGCGACCCTTTCCGACCTGCTCCGACTCTCGAAGTACGAAGAGTACCTTCTTGAAAATCAGGGCGTTGGAATTGGCGAGGAGAGTTACGTTCTTTCTTCGGATGATATTTTGAACTACAATTCAAGTATCACGAACGCCGAGGTAAAAGAGTGGGCTGACGAGGAAAGGGGCATTAAGGGTCTCTACCTTCCCGCAACGGGAATCGTAGGTTGGGATCTTCCCGAAATGAAGGCAGGTATGTATGCCGTCAAGTTCAAGTATATCCCGATTTCCGAGGAAAGCTCGAAGACCACTTCGATTGAAAGAACGTTTTATATCAATGAAACGGTTCCTTACTACGAAGCGCGTTATCTCACCCTGACCAAGGTCTGGGTTGATGACGCTGACACGTATCAGAAGGATTCCGACGGCAACATCATCTACCGTTACCTCAACAAGGACGGAAGCCTTGCTTTCGAATACGTTGACGTTGCAGGCAACGTGCTTGAGCGTACGGTAGAGAACAGAATGCTCGTCTTCAAGAAGACGGGTGAGACCGTTTCGGAAGCCGACAGCTATCAGAAATATCCCGTTTTCTCGAACGATATCGACGGAAACGAGTCCAAGCCGTCCAAATATATGGTAAACGAGCTTTGCACGTACGTTGCAACCGACTCTTCGGGATATCACATCGAGCCCCTTCAGTTCTACTTCCCCGAAGGAAAGAACACCATCCAGCTTGAGGCGCAGCGCGAGGCTATGGTTCTCGTTGAGGTTGAGGTATTTCCTTATGATTACAATAAGGAAATGAGCTCCTACACCGACTACGTCAAGTACTGGGAAGAGAAGGGCGCTGCCGACGTTGCAGATTTCTATCTCAAGCTTCAGGCAGAGTATCCTACCGCTACCTCCGAGACCACTCTCTATCCCCTTGCGGACAGAACGAGTGCTATCTCGCAGCCTCAGTCGCCTTACATTCAGTACCTCAACGCTATCGGCGGTGACGGCGGTGACAAGTGGCAGAGCGCAGGACAGTGGGTACGCTACACGGTCAACGTAGAGGCAGACGGCTTCTACGAGATCGTTCTCCGCTACCGCCAGTCGGTAAACGAGGGTGCTTACTCTACTCGCGTACTCAAGGTTGCTACCCAGAGTATGATAAATGAAGGACTCGGCGCAGAGGTCCCCTTTAAGGAAGCAAGCTACCTTAGATTTAATTATAAGGATACCTGGCAGACCGCCGCTCTCAACAGCGGAAGCGAGGCTACTTACAAGGTATATCTCGAAAAGGGTACTAACTACATCGAGTTCGAAGCGGGACTCGGAGATATGGCAAGCATACTTCTTGACGTTACCGACTCGCTTAACACGATAAACGATATTTACATCAAATTCCTTATGATCACGGGATCGGACCCCGATAAATACCGTGACTACGACTTTTACAGCATCGTTCCCGAAGAGGTTGACGAGCTTCTCGTTCAGTCCCAGAAGCTTTACGCTCTTGCAGATAAGCTTCAGGCGCAGGTAGGAAGTGCGGGATCTTATACCGCTACCCTCCGTACGGTTGCACAGCTTCTCGAAAGAATGGGTAAGAACGAGCATAATATCGCGGCTAACCTTGAAAACCTCAAGGAAAACCTCGGTACTATCGGTACTTGGATCCAGAACGGTGCAAAGCAGCCCCTCGAGCTTGATTACATAGTAATCAGAACTCCTCAGGGCAACGAAAATCTCCCCAAGGCAGAGGCTAACTTCTGGCAGTCGCTTTGGTTTGAGATCTGTCAGTTCGTAAGAAGCTTCACCGCAGATTACAGCCAGCTCGGCGCTACCGTAGTATCTGACCCCGACAACAGAATCGTTGTCTGGACCACTCTCGGACGTGACCAGGCTCAGGTTCTCAGAAGCCTTATCAACTCTGACTTTGCAAAGAATAATACCGAAGCGAACGTTGACCTTAAGCTCGTTGCGGGCGGAGCACTGCTGCCGTCGGTTCTTGCGGGCGTTGGACCTGACGTATCGCACGGACACGGCTCGGGAGACGTTATCAACTGGGCGATAAGAAGCGCGGTACAGCCGCTCGACGATTTCGAGGGCTTTGACGAGCTTTACGATGACTTCACACCTGCTTCGTGGATCCCGATCACCCTTTACAGTCTTAAATACGACGAAAACGGAAACGAGGTACGCTCCGAGATCACATACGGTCTCCCCGAGGCACTCGATTTCCCGATGATGTTCTACCGCGCAGATGTTCTTAACGAGCTCGGACTCGCAGTTCCCAAGACTTGGAGCGAGATGCTGACCGTTATGGATACTCTCAGCGAGAACAACATGCAGATAGCTATCCCCACCTACCTCGGCGGACACGACATCTTCCTCTATCAGATGGGCGGCGACCGTTACATCAACGACGGTATGGAGATCAGCTACAACACAGACACCGCACTTGAAGCATTTGCCTTCCTTATGTCCTTCTTCACCGACCACGGACAGCCGAAGCAGTACGACTTCGTAAACCGTTTCCGTACAGGTGAGATCCCGATCGGTATCATCGGATACTCCGCATATACTCAGCTCAGTATATTTGCAACCGAGATCCAGGGACTTTGGGAATTCGTTCCGCTTCCCGGCTGGGAAACCTACAACGAGGACGGAACGGTAACGGTCAACAACACCGCTATCGGAACGACGACGGCAATCATAATGCTTGCAAACGAGGAGCGCTCCGAGCACCTCACAAACTTCGCATGGAAGTTTATGAAGTGGTACGTTTCGGAGACTACTCAGGCAGATTACGCTAATGAGCTTACAGCTCTCTTCGGAAGCGAATACAAGTATCATACGGCAAACAAGGCCGCTCTTGAGTCGCTTTCCTGGACGACCAGCGAATACAACAACCTTATGGCACAGATCGATGAGCTTTCGGGTATCAGAGAATACCCCGGCGGATACATCATCTCGCGTTACCTCAAGTTCGCGTTCGATGAAGTATATAACGACGGAGCAGAGCCCGAAAAGTCACTCAGAGACTACGTTCGTGACATCAACACCGAGATCACGAGAAAGCGTAAAGAGTTCGGTCTTGCGGTCAAAGAGGTATCGTTTGTAGAAGAATACAACTAAATTAAAACAAATCAGCATTAAGGAGTGATCATAAAGTGTCAACTAAAGTAAAGACACACTCCAATGATGAAGTTAAAAAGCCGGTCGCCAGAAAAGATCTTTCGAAAGCGGCGTGGACGTGGAAGGAAATGAAGAAAAACTGGGTTGCATACGCAATGCTTGCTCCCTACTATATAGTTTTCCTTCTTTTCACCATCGTTCCGGTTTTAGTATCATTGGTGTTAAGTTTCTTTGAATTTAATATGATAGAACCTCCTGTCTGGGTAGGTATTGACAACTACATCAGACTTTTCCTCGCAGACGACCTGTTTGTAACGGCATGCAAGAACACGCTTATCTTCGCATCGATAATCGGTCCTGTTTCCTACATTATGTCATTCTGCGTGGCATGGTTCATCAACGAGCTCGGTCCCAAGCTCCGCGCGGTAGTAACTCTTATATTCTACGCGCCTAACATCGGTGGATCTGTTTACCTTATCTGGAAGACGCTCTTCTCGAGTGACTCCTACGGATACGTAAACGGTATCCTTCTCGATCTGGGAATCATCACAAAAGCAATCTCCTTCTTTGAAGATGCAAAATACATTATGCCCCTTTGTATCGTGGTAGCCCTCTGGCTCTCGCTCGGTACGTCCTTCCTTAACTTTATCGCAGGACTTCAGGGCGTTGACCACTCGCTCTACGAGGCGGGCGCGGTTGACGGCATCTCCAACAGATGGCAGGAGCTTTGGTACATCACCCTCCCGTACATGAAGCCTCAGCTGCTTCTCAGTGCGGTACTTGCGATCACGCAGGCATTCGGATTCGGTCAGGTCGTTAACGACCTTTGCGGTAACCCCTCTACCGACTACGCCGCGTGGACGATCATGCATCACCTTGACGACTACGGCGGTGCGCGATTTGAGATAGGTTACGCTTCGGCTATCGCTACGATACTCTTTATCGTAATGGTAGGAACTAACCGGCTCGTTAAAAAACTCTTGTCGAAGGTGGGACAGTGATATGGCTAAAACACAGAGAATGAGAGTTAGAAAGCACAGAGTCGTTCTTAACCGTTCGGTTGGCGGAGACACGGGAATATTCGTATTCCTTGCCATTATGGGAGTCGTTATGTTCCTTCCTATGGTATATACCATAATGCAGTCGCTCAAGCCTCTCGATGAGCTTTGGTACTTCCCGCCGAAGTTCTACGTTATGAACCCCACAACCAAGAACTTTGCAGACCTGTTCAGACTTATGAGTCAGAGCTGGGTGCCCTTCTCGAGATACATATTCAATACTGTGCTTATCTCGGTAGGCGGAACCTTCGGTCACCTTCTCCTTGCGGCGATGGCGGCTTACGTTCTTGCAAAGATCAAGTTCCCCGGAAGAAAATGGCTCTTCCAGACGGTCGTTCTTTCGCTTATGTTCCATACGACCGTTGCATCCCTTTCCAAGTTTATAATCATGTCCGAGATAGGAATGATCGACACCACTTGGTCGATAATCATTCCCGCATGGGGCTCCTCGCTCGGTCTTTACCTTATGAAGCAGTTTATGGAAAGCGCAGTTGCTGATGCAGTGCTTGAAAGTGCGCGTATCGACGGCTGCCGCGAGTTCAAGACCTTCTGGGTAATCGCGATGCCCATGGTTAAGCCCGCTTGGCTTACCCTTATCATGTACTCGTTCAAGGACCTTTGGAACACGGGTAACGTTATTTACATTTACAGCGAACAGCTTAAAACGCTCAACTACGCTATCAACCAGATCATCAGCGGCGGTATCACCCGTGCGGGTGCTGCTGCGGCTTCCACGGTCGTAATGATGGCAGTGCCGATCGTCGTATTCGTCATCAGCCAGAGTAACATCATCGAAACGATGGGTACTTCGGGTATGAAGGACTAAGGAGGTAGTAATGAAAAAGAAGATAATAAGCCTTATGGCTCTTCTGTGCTGCCTCGTAATGCTCCTCGGAAGCTTTGCATCCTACGCCGATACTTATACCTATAATATCGACGGCGAGCCGATGAACTCGCCCGACGCTTATCAGGCACACGCACAGATCACGTCCAGCCAGATGGGTCTCAAGAAGGCGCTCTCCTATCCCTCCGATATAAAGGCGGATAGCGACGGAAACGTCTATATCGCAGACCCCGAAAACGACAGAATCGTTGTTCTGGACAAAAACTACAAGCTCAAGTTCGAGATCACTACCTTCACCAACGGAAACGGTGTTGAAGGCGACGCTCTCGCAGGCTGTAAGGGCGTATTTGTATGGGAGGGACTTGAATCCACCGCGGACGGCGGATACGTAAACTCCAAGTACATCTACGTTGCAGATACCGAAAACAGAAGAATAGTAATATTCGATAAAGACGGTAAGTATTTAAGACACCTCGACGCACCCTCCTCCGATATATTCGACGAAGGTGAGTCGTACACCCCCAAGGCTATCGCGGTAAGCAGCTCGATGCGTATCTACGTAGTTTCCACCTCGACCTATCAGGGCGTTATGACCCTTAACAACGAAGGTGAGTTCTGCGGATACATCGGTGCTACCAAGGCAAAGTACAGCCTCTTCCAGATGCTCTGGAGAAACTTCCAGACTCAGGAGCAGATAGAGAAGTCCACCAAGGTTCTCTCCACCGCGTTCAATAACATCGTTATCGACGACGAGGGCTTCCTTTGGATAACCACCAACACCATCGAAGAGGCGGAAGCAAGTAAGGCTCTTAAAAACAAGAAGCCCGACTATGCAACCGTTAAGAAGATAAGCACCTCGGGTGACGATATAATGAAGCGTAACGGCTTCTTCGCACCTATGGGTGAGGTTCAGATCGGTATGGCTGTCAGCGCAGCGTCCGAGCAGGGCGTTGTAACCGGAACCTCGAGCGTTGTCGGAATCGCAATGGGTCCTGAAAGAACCTACTCGATCATCGACGATGCAAGAAGTAAGGTATATACCTATAACGATCAGGGCGAGCTCCTCTTCGCCTTCGGTGATAAGGGCTCACAGCTCGGAAACATCAGTAAGGTCTCCTCTATAACCTATCAGGGAGACAAGATGCTCGTTCTTGACTCGCACACGCACTCGTTTACGGTATTTACCCGTAACCAGTACGGCGATATGCTCATTCGAGCTATCAAGCACGACAACGAGAGAAGATACGACCTCTCGATCACCGACTGGAACGACGTTCTTCAGAGAAACAACAACTTTGACGCGGCGTACATCGGTCTCGGCGACGCTTATTACAGAAGCGGCGCGTTCGAGCAGGCAATGGAATATTACAAGGTAGCGTACGATACCAAGGGATATTCCGACACCTTCCAGTATTGGAGAAAGAACTTCGTTGAGAAGAATCTCATCTGGATCATAATCGTACCCGTTGCGGCTATCTTCCTTATCAGCTATCTCTTCAAGACCGCAGGTAAGGTAAATAAGAAGGCAGCTCTTTCGGGACGTCGCAGAAGAACCTTCAAGGAGGAATTCTTCTACGCATTCCACGTAATATTCCATCCGTTTGACGGATTCTGGGATCTCAAACACGAAAAGCGCGGATCTCTCCGCGGCGCATTCGCTTGGCTCGGCCTCGCAGTGCTCGTGTTTACCTATCAGGCTACCAGTGAAGCGTTCATCTTCAACCCCAGAGGCGCGATGACGAGCGTTGTTGCACAGATGCTCGGACTTATCGTTCCGCTCGTTCTGTGGACGGTAGCAAACTGGTGTATCACCACACTCTTTAACGGTGAAGGAAGCCTTAAGGACATCTTCATTGCAAGCTGCTACTGCCTTGCTCCGATAGTTCTTATAGTATTCCCGTCCACGCTCCTTACCTACTGCGTAACCTCGAGCGAGGCAACGTTTATTACCCTTATCGTTTCGGTATGCTACATCTGGCTCGGACTTCTTCTGTTCTGCTCCACGATGGTAACGCATGACTACTCGTTCGGTAGAAACATTCTCACCGTTATCGTAACCATTGCCGGTATGGCGATCATCATGTTCATTCTTGCACTCTTCTCGGGACTCTTCGTCAAGATGGCAAGCTTTGTAAGCAACATAATCACTGAAATTCAGTATCGTGCGTAAGGAAAGGAGGAAAAAAGATGTTTAATAAGAATACCAGAATTGCATCTCTTATCATGCTCGTTTGTATGATATCTGCAATGTTCACATTTTTGCTTCCTGTTTCTGCGGACGGTACCGCTGAGATCGACAGAGATCTCATGACCACCGAAGAAATTCTCGCCACCTACCTCACAGAGGTCTATGAGGACGAGAGAGCAAAGCTCGCAACGATGGAGTATAAGAAGTCGAGCCCCAACGGCAATTACAGACTTTACATCGACTCCTATTCGGGTGAGGTCGCAGTTGAATGCGTATCCACCGGCGAGATCCTCCTCTCCAACCCCTACGACACCGCAAGCGTAGCCAGCGAGGATATCAGAAAGCAGCTTCTTTCGCAGGTTATAATCAACTTCCGTGACCTTGAGGATAACGGTAAGGAAAGACAGTTTATCAGCTACACCGACAGTGCACTGTTCGGACAGATCGACGTAAAGAATACCAAGACAGGTATCCGCGTTGAGTACGTACTCGGTAAAGAATCCTCCCGTTCTCTCGTTCCGAGATGGATCGAGGCAACGAGATTCGAAGAGCAGATAATGGCTTACATTAACCCCGAAAACAGTGCAGAAGAGGAATATATCTACAACAAGCTCATTTCGTACTACTCTCTTATCAACACTAACTCGGAAAAGATCTCGAGCATAGCTGCAAAAGAGTATGAAACGAAATACCCCTGCGTTTCTAAGGCGTACTATACCGAAGAAAAGAGTATAGGACTTCTTGATAACGATAAGGACACCGTCGGACCCGATCTCATTTCGAGTATAACGGGCGCCAAGAAGGATAAGATGGCGATCTACGCTATCGATACCAAGGTTGAGACCTCCGAGCAGGAGCTTAACAGACTTGAAGGATATATCAAGCGCTTCTGTCCTCACTACAACTTTGAAGAGGTCAAGAACGACCACCTCCTCACCGGATATAAGGGTGGAGCAAACCAGAACGCAGTATTCTACTTCTCGGTAGAGTATTCGATCACCGACGAGGGTCTCGTAGCAAGCGTTCCCGGTAACAGTATCACCTACGACGAGGAAAAGTACAACCTCATCAACGTAATTCTTCTTCCTTATATGGGCGCATCCAACGGAGCAAAGAATGACGGTTACACCTTCATTCCCGACGGAAGCGGAACCATCATAAGAAACAGCGATATAAACGCGATCGGATCGGCATACACGCTGACAGGTCAGGTTTACGGTCCCGACTACGCTTACCACACGATAAATAAGCGTTGGGACGGAAAGAGCGAGATATTTGCCGCTCCCGTATTCGGTATAATAAATACCGAAACTCACGTTGAGTACGGCGATCTCATCTCCCAGACCGAGGAAATCGTTTACGTCCGTGACGATAAGGGCAATATAGTTTATATTCCCGGAACGACCGACCCCGAGCTCGTTTACATCTACGACAAGAACGGTAAACCGATGCAGTATCCTGACGGAAGCCCGGTTACCGAAACCGAGATCATCTACGTTTACGAGGAGATCACCTCGACCTCTTCGAGCGGCGTATTTGCTGTGATCACCGAGGGTGAAGCACTCGCTTACATCACCTCGTCTCACGGCGGCGGACTCAGCCACAACTACAACACCGTATATGCAGAGTTCTATCCCAGATCCTCCGACTCGTATAACCTCGGCGACTCTATTTCGGTTGCAGGAAATACCGAGTGGACGATCACCTCTGACAGAAAGTACACAGGTCGTTTCACGATCAAGTACGTAATGCTCAGCGACAACGAAAACGCTAAGTACGATGCAACCTACGTTGGAATGGCTAACGCATATCGCGATTATCTCGTTTCAAGCGGATTCATCAGCAAGATCTCCGATGCAAAGCAGGATATTCCGCTTTACCTCGAGACCTTCGGTATGATCGAGGTTCAGGAAATGGTAATGACCATTCCTACCTGGGTAGATACACCTCTTTCCACCTTCGAGGACGTTGAAAAGATGTACG
>JAZSKY010000021.1:0-23492 GCA_045535095.1 Eubacteriales bacterium
CGAGATTTCGATAATGCTCCGCACATTTTGTTTCTATATCCGCAAGTGGATACCCTAATTGATTTGCAAAGTATGCCGCGATTGCCTTGCTTTGACCTGTATTTGAATAAAAAACCACCGCGTTCATGATTCAAAATACTCCCGCATGATTGCGCACTCGGTTATTTCATCAAGAGAAAAGCCAAGCGAGGCTTTTAACTCCGCCAATGCGTCCTCTCTCGACAAATTGTTGCTTCGGCTCGCAATTGCGATTTCAAGTGCGCTGAATGGGATCATCGTACTTCTCATATGATAAAATCTTGCAAATTGCGAATGCTCCTTGCATTTTTCAATTTTGCAGCTTGTATGTAATCCTTTGTCAAGTTCTTCGGGAGCAACCCAACCGCACTCACGAATGATGGTATCCTTTATTTTTCTCCACTCATAAACGCCACCGCATATTTCATCAAAATCCACTTGCACAAATGCGGGAATATTGCCCGACCAAGAGGACGAACGGATCGCTCTTTTTAACGGACTCAGGATATTTGGAACTTCTTTGATCGATTCGCAGATGTTATAGACGAGTTGGTTGGAATATCCTGCCAAATTCTTAATCTTGCTATCGCCGTATGCGAGCTGCTTCATTGTGGCAAGGCTATGAAATTGCCCCTTTCTCAACGGTGGATGAAGTGTTAAAACCCTACCGATGTTCAAGAAGAAATTCAGCAATTTGTTTTGAGAAAACGTGTAAGCAATTTGAGGTGCCATATGATTGAAATATAAGCCGAGTAACTGTGCTGGCTCATTCCCCGCAACAAAATATGGCACTTTGTTTGCAACAAGCTCGGGATAAAACAATACGTACGCAAGAGAGGGACAGGCACAGGTGTTTTCGCTCAAAGAGTATAGCTTTTTATATATCTTCCTTAAATCATCATTTGAAATTTTGCGACTGATAAATTCAACCGAATTAAGCGATTGTTTGGCATTTTCAATGCTTTTCTTTGCACATTCGGACATATAGGGAATTTCCCAAGTAAGCGCTAACACACGAAGATTTAAAGTCTTGGACAAATAGTACAGTAAGTAGGTAGAGTCCTTACCACCTGTGTAAAATACGGCAACGTCAAAGCGCGATTTTTTTGATCTCGGGAATGTATTCATAATCGGAACGATGCTTTTTAGATTTTTTGTTTTTTCTGCGGACCGACAGATCGGACACCTGCCCTCTGCATCAAATTCAATGCCGGGAATCATAAAATCATTTGCTATACACGTTGTGCAAAACGTTGCATCATCCAAGTTCGAAGGAATTACTCTTTTGCTTTCGCATTGCACGATCTGCGCACCTACGAGTTTTTTCAAGACAGTAATCTCGCTATTTGTCAATTCGCAGGGCAGTTTTTCAATAATCGTTTTTTGCTTTTTGGTAAGCTTAACGGTGTTTTTGAACATATCAGACTGATTTCTCAAGCCATAATATCTCAAAACATTGCCTTCAAGCTTCCATCTGCTTTGAATATCGTACATAGTAACTCCTTTCTTCTTCGATATGTTATACTAAACAGCTGTAAAATGCACTTTTGAGGTTTGCTCAAAATCATCATTTGTCCCAATGCAAACTTGGGGCATTTTTTGATTTTGAACACAGTTTTTTTGTAAATTTCACTTAAAAAGGCTGAAAATGCCCCTTTTAGAGTCAAAATCGCTTATTTTCGCGTCAGACACACGACTGACTCAACATGGGTCAAGACTCTAAAAGGTATAAAAATCGGCTAAAAATGGGGGTTGAAACTCCAAAAGGTATATTTATTTACCCTTTTTCTCAAAATATTCGCCAGAGCGATAATCCTTTTCGCCAAAGAAACAGTTGCTTAAATGGTTCTTGTTGTATAGGTAACGGTGCGAGAATTTGAAGATTTTGTTATCCTCACGGATTCCACAACCCATTTTGTTTATATAAACACAATATCCGCTCTTATCTTGCGTGGTGTAGATGTAAAAAGAAGCATTATCGCAATCCCTAAAACGTTCCAGTGCCATTTCAAGAGAATACGTTCCTGCATATAAAACGATTTCACCTGTCCTCTCTTTCTCACAAAGAAAGGTTACTATTGAGTAAAAATCATTTGATTGTGCAAATCCGCAAATTGTTGAAAAAAAGTTGCTCATATTTACTCTTTTCGTGTGAGACAAACGACACTCTCGACATGGGTCAAGACTCCAAAAGGTCTCAAAATGGTCGAAAAATGGGGGTGGAAACTCCAAAAGGTATATTTATTTCGTCTTCTCAAAACGACCTATACCGTGATAAGTATCACATGAGCAGATGAAACTTGTTCCACATTGCTTACACTTAATCTGGTGTGCAATTAAATCATCGACCCAATAGCCATTCGCATCCTTAATCTTGTCGATTGGGCATGTAGCAAATTCAATTTCATAATTTCCACTCGCCAACAATACCCTTACTTGTTCGAGCGCGGACAAGTATGTGTCGGGAGTAGGAAACCTTTTGATAACTTTAATATTTTTGCAATTATCACACATTATTGATTTTATCTTAAATAACATCGCACATTATCTCCTTTCGAGACAAACGACAGATTCGACATGGGTCAAGACTCCAAAAGGTATAAAAATCGGTCAAAAATGGGGGGGTGGAATCCCTTAAGGCCTCACTTTTTTCTGTTCTTGGTTATAAGAATGATGCCGCAAATTATGCCTACAAGCGCAATTACAAACAGCGGCAGCGTGATAGCAAGACCAAAAATATGTTTTTCTGTAATTTGATTTACTAAATTAAAGACCGATGCCAAAAACAAGGCGAAATGTCCGATGCTTTGAATAATTCTTAATGCTTTCATTGATTTCCTCCTGATTTTCTCGTGAGACACACGACACTTTCAACGTGGGTGGGGACTCCAAAAGGTCTCAAAATGGGCTAAAAATGGTCGAAAAATGGGGGTTGTAATCCCTTAAAGTCCCAATTTTCCTCTGTAGTATCTGTATATACTTCATAGGTTCTCACACAGTTAGTGTTCGCATAACAATTAAGGGTAATCTTTACGTTTAACAACTCCGCTCGCGTCGCCTTTTTTGTGCTATCTGAAATCCCATTTACTATGTCATAATACTTTTTGCCGTTTTCATCTGTTAAAACAATACATATAATTACGGCGGAATGTTTGGATATAGGTTGAGTTAAAAACGACACCTTTTTGCAAGTGATTTCGATGGTTTGTTCTCTCATAGATTTGATTTTATTTATCTTTGTATAGATTGTAAATCGACGAAGAAAAAGAAAAGCGAAAAAAATAGTGAAACCAAGAATAATGGGTGTAGTGCCAAAAACAATTCGTTTTGAATGCGCAGCATCTTCGGTTAAAATGCCAACTACAAAAACAACGAGAGCTATCACAAAAAACATAATCGCAGCACCCAAATAAACAAGAAAAGCTTCTTTCATTGTTTGTTTTTGTCTTGATAAAACATCGGAGCTTGATCGGTCTATGTTTCGTCGTTCTTTTCTTTTGCGTGATTTTTTCGACATTTCGGTATCCCCTTTCTTTGACGTGTTATACTAAACAGCTGTAAATTGAAGTTTCGAGTTTCGCTCAAAAGTCACTTTTGTCCGTTGATTTTCGCCTTAACGGTGGTAATCGAAGCAATCAACATTCTTCTTATCTTGCCGCATTTGTTCCGCAAGGATTTGAAAGTGAGCTCATCAATAATGCCGCTCTTAAACAACACCGAGAGCCAATTTTCCGTTTCATTTGCTTCTTTCTGTGCAATTTCGAGCTTGTGAACAAAATCGGCGTTGCTTTCGGCATATTTTGCTTCGGCTATATTCGCGCTGATTGAAGATGCACTGCGAATAAGTTGCTTTGTGTATTCGGGGCGCCCCTTAATTTTTGAACATAATTCAGTAATCTCAACCGCAAATTCAATCGCGAGCTCGTGTGATGTTTTTGCCATAAATACTCCTTTTTGTCCACCTATGGTGGAGTGATATGGACGGCGTTGCCGTCGTGATATAGCGCAACTTCGTCGCGCGTGATATGGAAAGCCGTTGGCTTTCGTGATATGCTTGCTATCGCAAGCGTGATATGCGCACTTTGTGCGCGTGGAACGCCATCGCCTTACGTCGCGCAAGCGACATATCACGCACCGACAGGTGCATATCACGAACGCGAAGCGTTCTATATCACGCGCCGTAAGGCGTTATATCACGTCGCTTTGTCTCTTGAGACAAACGACACTCTCAACGTGCCCTGTCCTTGAAAACATATCCGCCGCGAAAGCCTTTGAAACGGCGTAGCCGTTTTCGTAAAAGACCTTACAGTCGCGTGCAAGGGTGTCGGGGTTGCACGAAACGTAGATCACTCTCGAGGGGCTTATCTCGGCGATCTTCTTTACAAGAGATGCGTCGCAGCCCTTACGAGGGGGATCGACCACGATGACGTCCGCTCCCGTAATCTCGGGAGAATTTGCGTCACCGCAGACGAATTTCGCATTCGTCATATTGTTTAGTTTGGCGTTCTCCCTTGCGTTTTCAACCGCATCGGGTACTATTTCCACACCGAGAAGGTCGGCACCTTTAAAGTCCTTTATCATCGAAAGACCGATAGTTCCGATTCCGCAGAAAAGGTCAACGAGTCGCTCGCCGGATTTAAGTCCTGCAAGCTCGGACGCCTTTTGGCAGATAAGCTCGGCACACTCGCGGTTTACCTGATAAAAGGACTTTGGCGAGATCTTGAGGGTAAGTCCGCAGAAAACGTCCTCTATCGTGTCCTTGCCCCAAAGGGTGATATTCTTATCGCCGAGAATGACGTTCGTCTGCTTCTCGTTTACATTCAGAACGATAGATTTTATAGCGGCAAAGCGCTGTGTGAGGCGCTCGCAAAGCTCGTCCGAGGCGGGAAGCTCCTTGCCGTTTACAACGAGACAAACCATTATCTCGCCGCTTCCGCGACCTTTCCTTAAATATATGTGGCGGACGAGTCCCTTGCCGCTCTCAAAATCGTAGGTGGAAACGTTCTTCTCCTTGCCGAAACGCACGATTTCGCCGAGAATTTCGGTGAAATCCTCGTCCTGCGCGAGACAGTCCTCGACCTTTATAATGTCGTGGCTATGCTCAGCAAAAAAGCCGATCTCCCAGTTTTTGCCGACAGGGTACTGCACCTTGTTTCTGTATCTGTCGGGGCAGAGAGTCGAGAGAATATCCTCAACCTCGACCGAAAGTCCGACCTTTTTAAACGCGTTTTCAACGTAGTTTTTCTTGAAAAGCTTCTCGCCTTCGTATTTTACGTGACGGAACGAGCATCCGCCGCAACGCTTGAAGGACGGGCAGAGGTTGTCCTCTCTGATTTCGGACGGCTTTATTATCTTGTTTACTCTCGCGACTGCGTAGGACGAGCAGTCCTTGATTATGCCGATCTCGAGCGTGTCGCCCGTAACGCCGCCGCGTACGAAAACGACCTTGCCGTCAATCTTGCACACGCCTGCGCCGAGATTGTTCATATCGCTTATCTCTACTGTGTAGAGCTCGTTTTTCTTCATTTTTTATAGTTTCCTTTGTATTTAGGGGTAAAATCGTCTCTTTTTTTGAAGAATTGATAGAAGTTACACTTTATCATTCCGTTGTAGAGCTTTCTCACCTTGTCGGCGCGGCGTCCGTAGAGACGCTCAAAGCCCTCGTGCGAGGTGAGGACGTATATCTGCCACGAATCGAGATGCGAGAAGGATCGTCCCATATTTCTGTAAAGCTCCTCAGCCTGCTCCATCGAGAAAAGGCGCTCGCCGTACGGCGGATTGCACACGACGGTTCCCCGTCTGCCGCCCGTCTTGATCTCAAGCGCGTTTCTCTCAAACGCCTTGACGTTTGCGCCCACTCCTGCGCGGCGAATGTTATCGCGAGTCAGCTCAACGCAGCTTTTGTCGATGTCGGAGGCATAGACCTCAAAGGGCGAGTCCTTTATGATGTTGTCCTGCGCCTCGTCGCGCGCGTTTTTCCATATTTCCGCGCTTATCTGGGGGAATTTCTCCGACTCAAATCGGCGGTTCATACCGGGCGCGCGATTTGTCTGCATAAGAGCCGCCTCGATGGCGATAGTACCCGAGCCGCACATCGGATCCCAGAATAAAACGTCGTCTCGCGGACGCGCTATCTTGACAAGCGCGGCGGCAAGAGTTTCGCGAAGGGGCGCGGTGTTCGAGGTCGGGCGGTAGCCTCTCTTGTGAAGGGCGATGCCCGAGGTGTCTATCATAAGGCTTGCAGAGTCGTTCAGAATGAAGAACTCCACTCTGTAAAGAAGCTTGTCCTCGGGGAAATAGGTGAGGTGATATTTGGTTTTAAGGCGCTCAACTATCGCCTTTTTTACTATCGACTGGCAGTCGGGAATACTGAAAAGCTTGCTTTTCACCGAATGTCCCGTAACGGGAAACGCATCGGAAGCCCCGATAAAATCCTCCCAGGGAAGTGCCTTCGTGCCTTCAAAAAGGCTCTCAAACGAGTCGGCGGTAAATTCTCCGAGCTTTATATAAAGCCTCTCGGCAAAGCGCATACCGATATTGCAGCGAGCTACTGCGGAAATATCTCCCGTAAAGGTAACTCTGCCGTCGATAGTCGAGACGCGCTTATATCCGAGGGCATCGATTTCTTCTCCTAAAAATTTTTCAAGTCCGAAAAGACAGGTGGCAACGTAGGTAAGCTCCATCTTTTTTCCTTTCTTTTAAACGAAATTTCGTGATTTTTTACTTTCCGTCAAAGCCGACGACAAATCCGCCGCTTCCGCTCTGACAAAGGTCGCCCGCTATCACCTTTCCTCTGTACGTGATAACGCTTGCGAGAATTTCTCCCGTAGCATCGGGGAAATTCTTCACCTCAAATGTGTATCTCGTTACCGTTTTGCGACGGTACTTTGCAAGATCGAGTCCCTGCTTTTTCTGAATGTCGTTGTACTGCGAAAATACGCTGTCAAACTCGGACGGGATCTTGACCTCGGCGGTCTCTTTTACCTCCGAGACCTCCCAGCCGAACTGCTTTAAAAACTCGGCGGCGTCCTCTGCGCTCTTTACGTCTGTGTAAGAGACCGTTTCGGCGTTTGTCTCAACAGCGCCGTACGACGGTACTGTAAGAATGAGCGTGAGCAGTATCGCAAATGCGATTCCAACGGTTAAAACGGCCTTCAGGCTGGACGCCTTCAATGAATATACGAACATTTTTATCTGACCTCCGCAAATAAATATAAATTACTGTAATAAATTATATTTTGCGCTGTTTGTCCGTATTCCGCGATTTTTCTGCATACCGTTCTTTTTTGCCGTGAAGACGCGTGCCCTTTGCCCGAAAATCAGGCAAAGGGCGTGTTTTTAGTTTTCGTTTGTGTCAGATGCGCGCTTTGCGCTGCGCTGCGCTTCAAGCATAAGGTCTTTTACCTTCATAAGTCTTGTAATATTACCGCGTTCTACCTCGTCAAGCTTCATCTTGATCGTCTTGATCGTTCTTTCGTACTGCGGTATCATAATATATTCGAGCGCGTTTACGCGACGGCGTGTCTTTTCGATCTCCTCTGCAAGCATCTGCGCGGTCTTTTCGGTCTGCGCAAGTCTTATCATATCGGGGAGGATCTCGGTCAGCTCGCCTACTGCATCGTCAAGCTCACCGGGCGTGAAGGCAAAGCCGTAGTTATATCCGCCGCCCGAGCTTTCGATAACGTCAAACTTGTAAACCGGGACGTTGACGCTCATCATATTCTTGTATTCAACGTCGAGAGAGCATTCGCTCTTCGGGAGCATAAGCGCCTCCTCAAGCATCTTGGGAGAGCTTGCCGCCGATGCAAGAGTAAAGCTTCGGTGGACGTTCATTACCTTTTTCTCTATTTCCTCGCGCAGGGCTTTGTTTTCGCGCACGACCTCGAGGAAGAGCTTCATCAGCTCGTCCTGCTTGTCCTTGAGCAGCTTGTGACCGCGGCGAGCGGTCGTAAGTCTCGCATTTATGCGCTTCATTTCCATACGCGTAGGATTTACGCGGATCTCAGCCATAGGATCTCCTTGGTTAGTTTGATTTTTTTAGCCCTGATAGTATTTTTCGATAAATTCGGGCTTGATTCTCTTGAGCTCGCTCCTTGGCAGTATCGAGAGAAGCTTCCAGCCGATCTCGAGGGTTTCCTCGATGTCGCGGTTTTCGTAGAATCCCTGATTTATATACTGCTCCTCAAATGCGTCCGCAAACTTTGCGTAGAGGCGGTCCATCGGAGAAAGCGCCGCCTCACCGAGAACGACCATAAGCTCCTTTGCTTCCTTTCCTCTTGCATAGTTGGAGAAGAGCTGGTTCATTACGTTTGCGTGGTCAATACGGGTCTTGCCCTCGCCGATGCCCTTGTCCTTAAGACGGGAAAGGGAGGGAAGAACGTCAATGGGAGGTGCCATACCCTTGCGGTAGAGGTCGCGCGAGAGGATTATCTGTCCCTCGGTGATGTATCCGGTAAGGTCGGGAATGGGGTGAGTCTTATCGTCCTCGGGCATAGTGAGTATCGGGATCATAGTGATACTTCCGTCCGAGCCCTTCTTTCTTCCTGCTCTCTCGTACATAGTTGCAAGGTCGGTGTAGAGGTTTCCGGGATAGCCGCGGCGTCCGGGAACTTCCTTTCTTGCCGCCGATACCTCACGAAGCGCCTCGGCGTAGTTCGTGATGTCGGTCATTATAACGAGAACGTGCATTCCGCAGTCGAATGCGAGATGCTCTGCGGCGGTCAGCGCCATACGGGGCGTTGTGATACGCTCGATAGCCGAGTCGCTCGCAAGGTTGATGAAAAGTACGGTTCTGTCGATAGCGCCCGTCTTTTTGAAGTCGGAAATGAAGAAATCCGCTTCCTCGAAGGTGATACCGATAGCGGCAAATACAACGGCAAACTTCTCGTCCTTGCCGCGTACCTTCGCCTGACGCGCGATCTGCGCCGCAAGGTTTGCGTGGGGCAGACCGGATCCCGAGAATATCGGGAGCTTCTGTCCGCAAACGAGGGTGTTAAGTCCGTCGATAGTCGATATACCCGTCTGAATGAACTCGTCGGGATACATACGCGCTGCGGGATTTATGGGTGTTCCGTTAATGTCGAGAGTCTTTTCGGGAATGATGCGCGGGCCGTCGTCAATAGGCTCGCCCATTCCGTTGAATACTCGTCCGAGCATATCCTGCGAAACGGGGAGCTGAACGCCGTGTCCCGAGAAACGCACCTTGCTCGTCGAGAGGTTAAGTCCTGCCGCGTTGTCGAAAAGCTGAACGAGAACGTTCGAGCCGTTGACTTCAAGCACGCGGCAACGGCGAATTTCGCCGTTTTCAAGCTCGATCTCGCCGAGCTCGTCGTATTTTACGCCGTCTATCTGCTTTATCAGCATCAGAGGTCCGGCGACTTCTTCTATTGTTCTGTATTCTCTTATCATATTTTCTCCTGTATAAGCGCCTTTTTAAGAATTTTATATCTGCGATGCCTTTGCAACTGCCTCGCTGAGCTCCTTGTCAATGTCCTTTACGATGTCGTTAAAGGCGCTGTCAAAGGAAGATGCGTCAACAGTCTTTGCACGTCCGATGCGCTCTCTTACTGCAAGGGTTGCAATATCGTCGATATTTGCGCCCTTTTCAAGAGCTTCTGCTGCTTTTTCGTGGAAATAAAGGATAAGCTTCATCATCTTGTCCTGCTTTTCAAGGGGCGTGTACGAGTCAACGTCCTCGAAAGCATTCTGCTGGAGATAGTCCTCTCTTATCGAACGGGCAACCTCGAGAGTGAGTCTGTCGTTTGCCGAAAGAGCGTCCATACCGACGAGCTTTACGATCTCGTCAAGCTCGCTCTCCTCCTGGAGAAGCTTCATAAACTTTGCGGTATTGTCGTTCCATTCGGGAGAAACGTTCGTCGAGAACCACTCTGCAAAGCGGTCGCGATAGAGCGAATAGGAGTTGAGCCAGTTGATTGCAGGGAAGTGTCTGCGGTATGCAAGAGATGCGTCGAGTCCCCAGAATACCTTAACGATACGAAGGGTTGCCTGCGCGACAGGCTCGGAAAGGTCACCGCCGGGAGGGGAAACCGCTCCGATTGCAGAAACCGCGCCGACTCGTTTGTCGTTTCCGAGACAAACGACCTGTCCGGCTCTTTCGTAGAACTGTGCAAGACGGGAGGTGAGGTATGCGGGATAACCCTCTTCGCCGGGCATCTCCTCGAGACGGCCGGACATCTCGCGCAGAGCCTCAGCCCAGCGCGAGGTCGAGTCGGCAATAACTGCGACCGAGTATCCCATATCTCTGAAATATTCTGCTATCGTAATACCGGTGTATATCGACGCCTCACGCGCGGCAACCGGCATATCCGATGTGTTTGCTATAAGAACGGTACGCTTCATAAGCGACTCTCCGCTCTTGGGGTCGCGAAGCTCGGGGAACTCGAGAAGAACGTCTGTCATCTCGTTTCCGCGCTCGCCGCATCCAACGTAAACAACGATGTCAACGTCGCTCCACTTAGCAAGCTGATGCTGAACGACCGTCTTTCCGCTTCCGAAGGGGCCGGGTACGCATGCAGTACCGCCCTTTGCGAGTGCAAAGAGGGTGTCTATCGAGCGCTGACCGGTAACGAGCGGTATAACAGGCGGAAGCTTCTGCGAGTATGGGCGCGCCTGACGGACGGGCCACTTCTGCGAAAGGGTAATGTCTATTATCTTTCCGTCGGGAGTTTCGAGCTTACCGATAGCGTCCTTGACAGTATAATCGCCGCTCTCGATAGCAACTATCTTACCCGAGGTTTTCGGAGGAACGAGTATCTTGTGTGTGACAAGCTCGTTTTCGCGTACGGTTCCGTAAACGTCACCGCCGACAACCTCGTCGCCAACACTCACGCACGCCTCAAAGGTCCAGACCTTTTCTTTGGAGAGCGCGGGTACGTCGATACCCTTGATTATGTTCGTGCCGTATTTTTCATAAATAACGTCAAGAGGACGCTGAATACCGTCGTAAATACCGGTAATAAGACCGGGTCCGAGCTCTACCGAAAGGGGAGCGCCCGTAGATACGACCTTGTCGCCTCTTCCTATGCCTGCGGTCTCCTCGTAAACCTGAATCGAGGCTCTGTCGCCGTGCATTTCTATTATCTCGCCTATGAGCTTTGCCTCACCGACGCGAACAACGTCGAACATATTGGCATCTCTCATTCCCTCTGCGATAACGAGAGGTCCCGAGACCTTGACAATTCTTCCTTCTACCATTTTAGTATAGTACCTCCGCTTTAAAACGGTTCCTTTCCGATTTGTGGGGTTTTATATCACTCTTTAAAGAGTATATCTGCGCCGATAGCGCGTTCTGCCGATTTTTTGATGTTGTGCATACCGATTCCGCGGCTTCCCGACTTACCCGGTATCATAATGACCGCGGGTGTGGGCGAGTCCTTGTAGCGCGATATCGTGTCTGTTATCTCGCACGCGAGGTCCTCTGTGATATAGACTATCGCGTACCCCTCGGAAGCGAGCTTCACGAGAGTTCTTGCCGCCTCGTCACTGTTTGACGTGGCAAAGACCGAGAAACCGACCGCAAGAAAACCGAGCGTGCTTTCGGTATCGCCGATTATAGCGATCTTGTTCATATAAGGTCACCAACCTTTATTTTACTTGTAAAATGCGAAAAAATCAGAAGCTTCCGATCTTTTCCTTTATCTTTGCGCTATCAATTCCTGCTTCCTTGGAAGCTACGACCGTTCTGAGAATCTTCATAACGTGGCTCGTCTTTATAAGATACGATACGCAGATCTCCGCGCCAAACTGTACGCTCTTTACGTCACCGACAGCCTTTATATAGATCTCCTCGCAGGCTTTTCCGAGAGAGGTAAGCGAAATTCTGCCGTCCTCATCCGAGGGAATGACGTATCCCTTTGACTTCACCGCGAGAAGGAGGGACTCCTCACCGTTTTCCATTGCCTTTTTGAAGAAATCTATGCCGAGAGGCGATCCGTGAAGGAACATACTGTCGAAAAGTCCGGTAGTATCGCCCATACGGAGAGTACGCACTGCGGTCATAAGGTTTGTCGTGTCGATCTTTATCTCAACGAGACGTCTGAAATATTCGTTGCGCCAGGAGCCTACCGCACCGAGCATATCGGCGTAGCAAGCGCTGTCGAGAATTGAGTCAATAAGCTTGGGATCGCCGCTTTCGGCGAACGCCTTTTTTGCTTTTTCAAAGGAGATAGCGAGATTTTCGGTGAATGCCGAGAGGTCTCCGACTCTGACCTTCTGAAGCACGTCTCCGGCAGGGACGCGTCCGAGGTCTATAAAAAGGTCCTCGCAGTCGTCTCTGTCTCTGAACTCGCACTTTGCCGCCACCTTTAAGTTGTGGCAATCGTACGGGATCTTCAGAAAATCAAGGATCGCGCCCTGCGGCATAGCCTTGCATACACATTCAAACTCGCCTGCGAGATATTCGTTTGCCGTTTTTTCGGCGTCAAGCTCGCCCGAGCGCGTGTAGATAGGCTCGATCTGATATTCGGGGAGTATTTTGCATATTTCGGCAAGATCGCGCGACTCTGCTACGCGAAGGAGTCCCTCGCGGTCGAGTCTCGAGTTTGCTCTCGTGCGAACGAGTGCCGACGCGTAGATGTAATCGTTAGCGCGTACTGCCTCTCCGCTTTTTTTCTTTATCTTGTTTATCATAAAAGCCTCCCTCTTTACGGGAAGAGAATGCGATAAACTTCGCCCTCAAGATCGTTTCTCATCTGTGAGATGATAAGACCTATCGAGCAGTTTATTTCGATGTTACCTGCGCGAAGAACGAATCCTCCGTCGATGCTTGCCGCGTCACTCGATACGGAGAGCTTCTTGCCCTCCTTCTTCGCAAGCGTCTCGGCGTCCTTTATAAGAGATGCGCTGACGCGAGACTGATCGCTTTTTGAGAGAAGAACCTCGTAAGCCTCGCAGATCTCTGCCTCCTCGCCGTCCTGTTCGATAGCTCTCTTTTCGATCTCTATCTGCTTTTTGACGGTGGATACGAGCATGATCGAGAGCATTCTCCCGTAATCTGCATCGGGAAGGGAAATGAGCTTCTGACGTGCTTTTTCAAAAGCCTCGTCAAGACGCTCGCTCTTTGCGTCGAGCATAATATTTCTGGAGAGCTTTTCGGTGGACGCTTTGATGCGATAGCGGACGTTTTCCGCCTCGGCAAAAAGCTCTGCCTCCGCCTCTTTCGTTATAGCGGCGGCTTTTTTCTTGTACTGCTCTGTAATTGCGGCAGCTTCCTTTTCGGCACCCGCGATTATCTCGTTTGCTTCGCTTTGCGCGACCGAGATGATGCGGGACGTGATCTTTTCACTTGAATTCACAAAAGCCGTCCTTTCTGACAAAAATGTGTCTGTTTGATGCTAAAAAACGTTTTTTGGATTATTTGTAGAGAAGGACGAGAAGAGCGGAAACGAGAAGCGAGAAGAGCGCGTAGGTCTCAACGAGAGCGGCACTGGTAAGAGCGGTACCGAACTTGTCCTTCTGCTTCGAGATCATCTGAACGCCTGCTGCTGCAACCTTAGCCTGATGTATAGCCGAAATGTATCCTACGAATGCAATGGGAAGGCAAGCGGTGAAGAAGAACATACCCTGCTGGAGAGTGAGGTTGAAGATGCTTCCGTCAAGAGCGCCGCCCTTGAGCATAACGAGGAAGGCAACAACGAATCCGTAAAGACCCTGAGTTGCGGGGAGAGCCTGAAGAATGATAGCTTTACCGGCTACCGAGGGGTCCTCGGTGATAACGCCTGCTGCTGCCTGACCAACCATACCAACTGCCTTAGCCGAGCCCCAGCCTGCAAGTCCGACTGCGAGGAAAGCGCCGAGAATTGCAAGTGCCGAGCCGAAGGTCATAGTAGCAAAATAGCTTGCGAGAGTGAAATTAGTAGTTGCTGCTGCATCTGTGAGAATAGTAAACATTGATTGTTCCTCCAAATTTTATAAATATAATGTTTCTTGTTTTATAATCAGTCCGCGTTTTCGGGATCTGTTATTTTAGTGTACTTTTCCGCGCTGGTGAGCGGAGTGAATTTACGTCCGCCGTCCTCATAGAACTTTCCGAAGAATTCTATATACTGGAGTCGGCTCGCGTGAACGAAGGTACCGATAAGGTTGATGCCGAGGTTAAGAAGATGTCCGAGGGTCAGCACTATTATAAATAGCACGAATCCTACCGGGCTGGGAAGGGCGATAGTTGCAAGTATGTTGAATACGCTTGCAATTATTGCCGAGGTGAGTCCGAGAGCCATTATTCTCGAATAGGAGATAAGGTCGGACGCAAAGCCGACGAATCCGTAAAGCGCTCCAAATCCTCCGATGACTCTTCCGAAGATTCCCGTCTTGCTGAGCGCTCCGCCGATCATCATAACGGCGATACCGACAAGCAGCACTATAAGACCGATCTTTCCGATAAGGAAATAGAGTCCTGCGCCTGCAAAGACGATAAACCAGCCGCCGACGTCAAAGAGAGCGGCAAGGAAGGATCTTTCCTTGCATACAACGTAGAATTTTATTGCAAGTCCTGCGAGCATGTGGATAAGTCCTACTGCAAGAGCCACAACGATAAACATTATCGGGTCGCTGAGCGGATCTATAAGTGTGAGCGGCATTATGAACGCCTCTCCGCCGAACGCCTGAGAAAGCTGGGAGGGAAGATCTCCGAAATAGCTTCCCAAGAACACGCCGGCTATCGCGCAGGCGATTCCGCAGGTGGCAAAAAGCTTAACGAGCTGTTTTACACCCTTTGCAAGGTCGAATTTTCTGATCGCTATAAATCCGCCGATAGCAAGGATAAGACCGTAAGCCACGTCTGCAAGCATAAGTCCGAAGATTATGAAATAGAAGAACGCCATTATCACGGTCGGATCGAACGTTCCGTACGCGGGAAGCACGTACATATCTATTATGCTTTCAAAGGGTCTTGCTATCTCGGGATTCGAGAGGGCTACCGGAACGTCGTCTCCCTCTTCGGGATCGGAAAATTCGTAGAAGCACTCGTACGATTCAAGTATCTTCGATATCGCGCCCATCTTCTTTTCAGGCACCCAACCCGAAAGAATGACAGCGGTCTTCGTGCAGATGAGCTTTTTCTCTGCCTCTGTTCTCGCTGCCTCAGACGATATTACGTCGTAGGCAAGGCGGAGAAGCTCCGCACCCTCGGCGAGCTTTTTGAGTCTCTCGTAAAGCTCCTTCTTTTCGCTCTCGACCGATTTCAGTCTGGAGTAGAGCGCTCCGTATTCCTCGGACGCGCTGAGCTTGTACTGCGTGAAGTCTGCCTTGATAAATCCCTTTCTCGAAAGGAAGGACGATACCTTGTCCGATTCCTCCTTAAGAGTAAAGACGCAAACGTAAAATGCGTTTTCGCTTTCGCTCACGCGACTGAGAAGAGCTGTCTCGCTTTCAAGCGCGAGCTCTGCTATTATCGCTTCAAGATCCGAGCTTTTGGGAAGCGTTCCGCAGATGAGAGAGGTGCTTGCCGTATTCTCTGTGGAAAGAGGAATGTCGAGCGTTCTCCACGGAGAAAGGAAGCTTAGCGAGTTTTTTATTCGCGCTTCGGTAGATATCGCTTCGTCTATGCCGTAAGACGCGCTCTCGACCTTTATTGCGAGAGAGTCTGCCTTTGAAAGCAGCTCACCGCTGTCGTCGTAAAGCTCTCTGCCGTATTCCTTGCGCGCAGGGAAGAGTCCCTTTGGCGCCTTTTCGTACGGCTTCAAGAGAGCGAGCGCTCTTTCGTAGCGTGCCACTAACGAGGAAAGCTCTGAAAGTCTTTGTGAGAAGCGCTCGTCGGGAGTGAGACGCTCGTCCCCTTTTACAAAGGAGGCGGCATCGGACACCTCAACGCTGCCCGTCCACATAAGCTTTTGCATGAGCGAGTCCGCATCGCAGGACGCCGCGGCAAGCGACAGCTTTTTCATTTTGACTACTGCCATATACTTCCTACCTTCCCGATTATAAAGTTAACTGCATCGGGGATGTTAGCCGAGGCGGCGGCACAGACGATAAGCGCCTGATTTTCGGTCTCCGCTCTCGTTTTTTCAAGCGTTTCGGAGGTGAGGCGCGCACTGTGTGCGACAAACTCCTTCTTCTTGCTTTCGGCGCGGAGTCTTGCCTCGCGACAGAGGGCTTCGCCCTTCATTTTAGCGTCTGAGACGGTACGCTCTGCCGTTGAGACTGCTTCCTTTTTGATGCGGTCAGCCTCTTTTTCGGCTTCGAGTATTTCGTCGAGTATTTTACCCGTCATAGAGTTCTTGTCCTTTCACAGACCCCTGTTTTATGGGGGTCAAAATATTAAATTATGCCGACAGCACAAATTACGTCATCATAATTTATCCTATTATATCATATATTCCCACTTAATTTCAACAGTATTTTGAAATTCAATAAAAATCGTGTTTTTTCACAAATTTCGCACTCGTTTATTGTTCATATTGCAGAGACGGACGCCCATTTTTTGCTCCGCCGAGGTCTCCGAGTCGGCAAAAGCCCTGCCTTTTTTGAAAACGTAAAGATTTTTTTCTTTAAGAAAAAAGAATTTGCCTCTTTTCCTTCGTCCTTTTACAAGGTCGCCAAGACGGGCGACGGTCATATTTTCAGAGTCAAACGTGATAGCCTTCAGCGTAAAGACGCGCCCGCCCTCAGAGTCGCAAAGCCTCGTTTTGCAGGTGAGCGAAAGATAGCGCTCGCCTACGTGAGTCGCCCTCCAGACAAGTCGCGCTTCGATAGGTGTTTTCAGCGACCTTTTTATCTCTCTTATCCGCATTTTTTTATCTCTCATTTTTTCGTATTCGGGAACGAGACGGCACTTTGCAAGCCTCTCAAGATATTTTAAATACTTTTCCGCAACACTCTCGAAAAGTCGGTTTGGAAAGCCCTCTGCCAAAATGCTCGGAAGGTCGATCTGATACGAGATAAGATCGTATCCGCGGTGCGATATTTTACCGCTTTTTCGTGAAAAAACTATATCATCGGACGTCATTTCAAGCGCCTCCTTTTTGTGATATTATATGCGACGTCAGGCGCATAATTTACACGCAAAAAAGGCAGAGACCTTTCGTCTCTGCCTTTAAGTTTTAATTTTTGCGAAGGCTTTCGCACGTCTCTCTGTCGGGGGTGACTACCGCGCTCCAATAGGTGTTGTAGGTAACGAATCCCGGCTTTGACGCGGACGGCTTTTTCACGTATTTTATGAGGGTGTAATCGACCTCTACGTTCTTTCCGTCACAGAGCGATGAGTTGCACGCCGCAACCGTTGCAGCCTCGGTGAAATCGCGCGCGGACGGCTCGTCTCTTCCGTCTGTGAACATAATAACGTGGCTTCCGGGTGCTCCCTTGACGTGAAACCACCAGTCGCCCTTTTCGGCAACCTTCGTGGTCAGATGATCGTTCTGGAGATTGTTCTTTCCGCAGAGCAGACGGTATCCTCCCGAGGTTACGTACTCTATCGGTTTTCCCGTAGATGCCGACTTTTTCTGCATAGCGCACTTCTTCTGAGCGGACGCGTATCCTGCCTCGGAAAGCTCTTTTCTTATCTCGTCAAGCTCGCTCTGACCCTTGGCGCGTGACAGACTGTCAAGCACCGAATCAACGTAGTCAAGCTCGTTTTTCGTGATCTTTAACTGCTTTTCGATCTCTATCTCCGCGTTCTTCATTTTTGCGTACTTTTTGTAGTACGCCTGTGCGTTTTGCGAGGGCGAAAGACGGCTGTCGAGCGCTATCGTTATCTCGGGCGTGTTTTCATCGTAATAGTCGGTAACACGCGCGCTGGAAAGTCCCTTTTTGAGAGCGTAAATGTTCGCGGTTATAAGCTCGCCGTACTTGCGCATCTCCTCTTTTTTCTCACATTCCTCAAGCTCGAGCAGCTGAAGGGCGGTCTTTTTCTCAAGCCTTGCCTTCGTGTTTGAAAGGAGCTTTAAAATGTCGGACGCGCGCTGCTTTACGCGCTCGGCGTTGTCTCTTGTGGAAAAATAGGTCTCAATGAGAAGGGAAACGCTGTCGAAGGGTCTTCTTTCAAGTCCCTCGTAATGAGTGAGATCGAAAAACGAATACTCAACGGGACGAGATGCCTCGTCGAGAACGAGAGTCGGCACGAATTTTCTCTCTTTAAGTATATCGACAAGCTCGAAAAACGCGTTGCACAGAGCTGTGCCCGACTCGCTTCCGCGATAGGCGATCTCTCTTGCTACTGCCTTTGATATTCCGAGATAGCTGTCGCAAATGAAATTCTCCTCCGATTTCTGCGAAAGGGAAAGCTTCTCAAAAAAACCCTCTCTCGTTTCGGAGAGCGGATCGCACTTGTCCTGCATTTTAGGTGCTTCATAAAGCATTCCGGGGAGTACCTGACGCACGCGGCTCGTTGTGAAATCAACAGGTCTTATCGCGCCGAGAATCTTCATTTCGTCGCCCTTGCAGACGATGATATTACTGTATTTTCCCATAATTTCGGCAACGAGCGTGACCTTGAAGGGGTATCCGAGCTCGTCGCGTGACTCAAAATCAATAAAAACTATTCTCTCAAAGCCGAGCGTTCTGACCGACGACACCTTCGCGCCCGTCAGATACTTTCTGAGCATAATGCAGAAGGTGGGCGGAGCGGACGGATTTTCCTTTGCCGCGCTCGACAGATGTATTCTCGGGTTGTTCGGCGATGCGGAAAGCGTAAGGCGCATATTTCCGAGCGCGCTATGAAGAATGAGAGATATTTCGTCACGCTCGGGCTGATGGACCTTCTCCACTCTCGCACCGAGAGCTTTTTCGTTCAGCTCGCACGCGACGGCGAGCACCATTCCGGCGTCAAATGCCATTTTGTCAGTTATCTCCTTCTTCTGATTTTTCGGTAGCTTCGGTAATTTTTCTAATGTTTATCCTCTCGTTTACGGCGTTTGCAAAAAGCTCGTCTGCCTCGAAAAGAACTGCTACCTTTTGACCGTTTACACTCGTTACGTACGCGTACATACGCTCGCGCGGAGAGAGATTTGCACACGCGTTCTCGATCCTTTTTACACCGAGGCTTTTCAGCTCCTTTTTGCCGCTGACTCTTATAAAAGAGTCGCCTCCGTTTATAGAGAGTCTGAAGATCGTGTTCGGCACTCTGCCCGCAACTCTCGTCACCGAAAGCTCGCTTTCGCCGAGAGAGTAGGTGTATTCGTATATCGCGTATCTTGTGAGAATGTAAACTATCCCCCCGACTATTGCGAAAACGAGGGCTTGATTTAAAAGACCGTTTCCTATCTTCAGAACACCGAGCGCGAAAACTGCGATCAGCGCGATCATCATAACGATGACCGCCTTGACTGCCGCTTTTATATATCTTTTAGGTTTGTAAGCAAGCATTTTTGTTTTCCTTTACGTATATGCAATATTAGTCAGCACGCCGTCTCCCTTTATAAGAATGAGCGCATAAGAGGGAAGTCCGTCTCTCGGACGGGCGATGCTGCCCGGATTTATCAAATATATCGGCTTTTGAAAGCCGTTTTCCTCGGGAATATATCTGTTTTCGGATACGTGCGTGTGCCCGTACAGAACGAAATCTGCATCCGGACATTTTTCTCTTGCGACGGAGAGCAGTCTCTCGGTTCCGTATTTTACGCTGTACGCGCTTCCGTGAGTCATAAAGAACTTTTTTTCACCGATAGTGTATATTGCGTGCGGAGAGTCGGCAAAGGGACATTCAAAGGAAAAGTCGCAGTTGCCGAGCATACTGTACCCGACCTTTCCGTTTTTTCTGCAAAGGACGGCAAATTCACGTGCGCCGTCTCCGAGATGAATGAAAGCGTGTGCGTCTCGGTGCATAGCGAAGATCTTTTCCATATTATCGGTCGATCCGTGAGAATCGGATATAACGACGATCTTTCTTTCGGTATCCTTCATAATTCCTCCGAAAAACGAAATAGCAAGCGACGGTGAGTCGGCATATAATATCCCTATAAGGACAGGAAGGGGGAAAAGGCGTAAAATGATAAAAAATTACGAAATAAGCGATGCCGATGTCCGCAAATTAAAGCGCGCGACGTCTCTTGACGACGAGTCGTTCAGAAAGCTCGTTCCGATCGTTGCGAGAGCGCTCGGCGCGTCCGACAGACAGATAGCCATGATGACGTCAAACAGTGGCGCTATCCGCGCTATGATATATCGGGCAAGCGACAGAGATATAAGATCTCTCGCGCGAAAGATCGGCAGCGAAAAGACGGCCGAGATACTCGAGATGATCGACGGCGCTCTGACCGATGAAAAAACATAATCAGAAAGGTATATAAATGTAATGAATGCAAATATTTCAGGCTCGGGCGATCTTAGTGAAATGATTACTAAAATGCTCGGGGACCCCGAAAATCTCAGCAAGGTTATGAGTATGGTGGGCGCTCTTTCGGCGTCGGGTGCGACCGTCGGACTTCCGCCCGCTTACGAGGGTGAGAAAAAGGAGGAGACACCGCCTCCGAAAAAGGAAAGCGTCCCTTGCGGCAGCGCCGAGAAGGAAAAGGTCTGCCACTCTCGCCCGAAGATAAATCAGTGCGACAGAATAAGACTCCTTGAGGCGATGCGCCCCTTTTTAAGCGACGAAAAAAGAGTGAAGCTCGATACGGTCATAAAGCTGCTCGGACTCGCCGAGGCGGCAGGCGGACTTTGCTCTATCGGACACTGACGGGAGGGAAGAGAGTTGTATAGCAGAAGATTTTATAGCTCGCAACGAGCTAAAAACAGTCCGATAATACAAACGGTCACTCCTAAAAAAGCTCCCACAGTTGCCGAGCAAACACAGCCGGTCGATACACGTCCGAGATGGGCGTACGATATTTTGGAATATCCGTCGCACTCTCCCGAGGACTCCGTAGTCGAGCCGCGCTCTTTCGCGCCCGTATCCTCGCCTCTTGTCGAAAAAGAGGAGATGCGCGTTGAAGAAAAAACACCGTACGGTGTTAATCCCTTTGCAGCGGAGAGCGTGAAAAATATGACCTTCGAGGATATGATGCTCACATGGCTTGCCTATCTCGGCTCGTCGGGAGAATGTGACGATGAGGTGTTTATCATTCTCGGTCTTATACTGATGATAGGCGCGTGAGGCGAATATAGATAAATCGGGAAATTGCGGCAGTAAAAGACGCAATTTCCCATTTTTTTCGTTATACCACGTTTCCGGTGTATTCAGGCGAGCCGGGAACGCATTTGAGCCAGAGGGGAAGGTTGGGGTCCATATCGACGAATGTTCCGCCGCGCATTACCGCTATCTGACGGAACTTTCGCGAGTTGTCGTAGAAATAGGCAACGTCGCAGTAGGGAAGCAGTCGGGCGAGATTTCCCGACATTCCGTCAAAGCGCTTGCGAAGAACGGCCTCTTCTATTCCGTGACCGCCATTTTCAACTCTTTGTCTGACTCTCTCTATTGCCATTTCAACGTTCTCTATTCCAACGAAATAGAGAATTATGTTGTACCCCTTGTCGCGAGCCTGCTTTGCGTAGCGCACGATCGCTTCTCCGGGCAGGGTAGTCTCCTGATTTATGCTGACTCCCTTTTCTATTGATTCGGCAAGAAGGCGCATCGCGCTTCTTGCCGCCTTGAGCTGGACGAGAGTATCTCTCCAGTCTCCTAGCGAGGCGGCTATATCGTCAACGCTGACTCTCACGCCGAGGTCTGTTGACGTGGAAAGAACGTTATAAAGTGCGGTCTTGCCCGCGCCGTTTATTCCTGCGAATATTATATAGTTGGGTTTCTTTGGCGCTTCGTTCACGAACGTCCGCCCCTCCTTTCCTTCTGATTTTCACCTGTGATCAGAGAAGTGTCTGGTTGATGACCTTTTCCTGATCTATCTGCATCTTTAAGTTGAGCAGAGTTCTGTAAAGGGATTTTTCATTTCTCTCCGACGATGCGAGTATCGCGCTTTCAAGCTCGGTTACGGTCAGAGTCTCAAAAAGAGAGGTGAGCGCTTTTACGTTCTCGCTGATCGCGCCGGACGCTTCGGGGAGAGATTCCTTTATCTCGGTAGTTTTCGTTTCTGCTGTAAGCATACCGCTAAAATTCCTCCGTTAATTACTTGGTAAGTCCATTTTAACACACTTTTTTCGTTTTGACAATCGGTTTTTGTCATAAAATTTATTATTTACAAAAAAATATCAGTAATTCGCGCGGAAAATTGACAAAAATTTATCGAAAAGGTCTTTACAAGTGGGACAGAAAGTGATACAATAGCGGTGTATGAAAAATAAATTATTTTCCGGAGGTATCACAAAGTGATAAACAGAAGAAAAGTATCGATGGACGGTAATACCGCCGCGGCGCACGTTTCTTACGCGTTCACCGAAGTAGCAGGTATTTACCCTATCACCCCTTCATCCAACATGGCTGAAGTAACCGACACCTGGTCGGCATCCAACAAGAACATTTTTGGCGAGCCCGCAAAGAACGTGTTCGGCACCAATGTTAAGGTTGTAGAGATGCAGTCCGAGGCAGGAGCTGCCGGTACAGTTCACGGTTCGCTCGCAGCCGGAGCATTCACCACCACCTACACCGCATCGCAGGGACTTCTTCTTATGATCCCCAACATGTACAAGATCGCCGGTGAGCTTCTTCCTTGCGTAATTCACGTTTCCGCAAGATGCGTTGCTTCCCACGCGCTCAACATTTTCGGAGACCACTCCGACGTATATGCTTGCCGTCAGACCGGTTTCGCTATGATGGCTGAGTCTAACGGTCAGGAGGTTATGGACCTCGGTGCAGTTGCTCACCTTGCAACCATCAAGGGCAGAGTTCCTTTCCCCAACTTCTTCGACGGCTTCCGTACCTCTCACGAGATCACCAAGGTTGCTGCTTGGGATTACAAGGATCTCGCTGAGATGCTCGACTGGGACGCAGTTGCTGCTTTCCGTAACAGATCGCTCAACCCTGAGACCGCTCCCGTACTTCGCGGATCGGCTGAAAACGGAGACATCTTCTTCCAGCACAGAGAGTCCTGCAACCCCTACTACGATGCACTTCCCGCAATCGTTGAGGAGTACATGGACAAGGTTAACGAAAAGCTCGGCACCAACTACAAGCTCTTCAACTACTACGGCGCACCCGACGCAGAGCGCGTAATTATCGCTATGGGTTCTGTTTGCGACGTTGCTGAAGAGGTTGTTGACTACCTCACCGCTAAGGGCGAGAAGGTTGGTCTTATCAAGGTTCGTCTTTACAGACCCTTCGTTGCAGAAAAGCTTGCTGAGGCTATTCCCGCAAGCGCAAAGGTTATCTCGGTTCTCGACAGAACCAAGGAGCCCGGCTCTCTCGGCGAGCCTCTCTACCTCGACGTAGTTGCAGGTCTTAACGAGTGCGGCAGAAGCATCAAGGTTCTCGGCGGTAGATACGGTCTTGGATCGAAGGATACCACCCCTGCTTCCATCTTCGCAGTATATGCTAACATGGCAGGCGAGCAGAAGAACCACTTCACCATCGGTATCGTTGACGACCTTACCGGTCACTCGCTTACCGAGGTTGCAGCTCCCAACACCGCTCCCGT